>DAOVYW010000089.1 GCA_030635415.1 Candidatus Firestoneibacteriota bacterium | reverse complement strand
TCCGGGAAGGAAGCGGCCTTGAGCCGTGGGGGAGTGTCCAGGGCTATGATCCGGCCTTCCCGCATCAGGGCGATCCGGTTGCACTGCTCGGCTTCTTGAAGATAGTGAGTGGTTACGAACATGGTCTTGCCCGCCCCGGCCAGTTTGCGTATCAGTGACCAGAACTTGTTCCGCACCAAGGGCGAGACCCCGGCGGTGGGCTCATCCAGAAATACGATCTCCGGATCATGCAGTAAGGATGCGGCCAGAGAGAGCTGTTGCTTAATTCCGCCTGGTAAATCCTTGACCAGGGTTTTGACCGGGTAATCAAAATCCACAAATTTGAAGAGTTCCCTGGACCGGAGCTGCAGCATGTCGGGTTTGAGTTTTCGCAGGCTGGCGGTAAAGGCCATATTTTCAGAGACAGTCAAATCATTGTACAAGGTGAATCGCTGGGACATGTATCCCACCTTGGATTTAATCGCCTGGACACCGGATTTGAAATCCAGGCCGGCCACGCGCGCGTTGCCCGAGGTCGGCGCCAGGAGACCGCAGAGTGTGCGGATAGTCGTGGTTTTGCCCGCGCCGTTGGCGCCTAAAAAGCCGAATATTTCTCCTGCCTTAACGGCAAAGGAAATGCGATCCACAGCAATAAAATCACCAAAGCGAATGGTGAGATCCTTAACCTCTACGGCCCACACCGGCTTTTTCATTCGCGCACCGCCTTTTGGCGGGTTAAAAATAATTCCTCGAAATTCTCCACCTTTTCCTGTTTCAGTACGCTGAGAGGTTCTCCCGCCGCCATGATTTTTCCTTCATCGAGCACCAATATCCGGCTGCAGCGTTCCGCCTCATCCATGTAGGCAGTGGACATAATAACCAGGATTTTTTGCCTGACCAGGCGGTAGAGCAGGTCCCAGAACTCCCGGCGGCTGATCGGATCCACTCCATTAGTCGGTTCATCCAGCAGCACCACGTCCGGCGACTGCAAAAGCGCGCACATCAATCCCAGTTTTTTGTACATTCCGCCCGAGAGCTTGCCGGCTGGACGATGCTGGAATGCTTCCATGCGGGTCAGGTGCAAAAGTTCTGCCTTGCGCTGCTGATAAATTTTTTCGGAAATCAGGTAAAGGTCGCGAAAAAATTCCAGATGCTCAGCTACTGAGAGGTCCGGATACAGGCTCTGCTGCTGGGGCATGTAGGCTATGCTGGGCCGCACCCGCTCAAATGCTATGACTTGATGGTTATCCAGATATGAGCATTCCCCGGAATCAGGAAAGAGCAGTCCCACTAAAATGCGCATCAGGGTGGTCTTGCCGGCCCCGTCCGGCCCGATCAGGCCATAGAGCAGAGCAGGCTCAAAACTGGTGGTTATGCCGGTCAGAGCCTGGTTGGGGCCCAGACGTTTGCTGAGGTTTTTGACTTGGATGCTGATATTGGACATTTTTTAATCCCTGCCGCGGACGGGCACAGGGGCCCGTCCCTGCGGTATTTTATAAATATCGCTTCGCAAGCGTTTCCGGTAATTTCACCTCAATGCTCATTCCGGGTTTCAATACTTCATTGGGATTGGGAAAAAGTATTTTTACACCGTAAACCAGACGTACACGTTCACTCCGGGTCTGGACATTTTTAGGCGTGAATTCCGCTTCCTTGCGGATCATGGCTATCTGGCCTGGAAAAATCCGGTCCGGTATTTCCGGCAGTAGACCCTGTACTTTCTGACCTGGTGCGAGCGCGGCCAGCTTGGGCTGCTCCACATAAATAAATGTCCAGACCTCGGATAGATCGCCCAGGGTCAGGAGACTTACTCCCGGGCCCACTATTTCCCCAGGCTCGCGGTATTGGTTTAACACAACGCCGGCGGCCGGCGCCTTGATCTGGCACCAGCTTTTTCGCAGTATGGCATGGTCCCGCTGGAAGCGCAGTTTGTCATACGCGGCCCGCGTAATAGAACCATTATGCAAGAGCCGACGGGCACGCTGGAAATCACTCTCTGCCAGTTCGGCGGCCAATTTAAGATCCTCGCACCCTAGGGTCAGGAGAATCTGCCCGGCCTCAACCCTATCTCCCTCCCGCACTTTAACCTGCTCTATTACTGAAGCGACCCGGGGAGAGAGCGTAATCTCCGTGGCTTCTATGGTTCCGGTATATATAAATTCCGCAGGACGCGAAAACCACCAGATTAAACCTCCGCCCAAGAGCAGAATGACTGTGGGAATGATTATTTTTCTTTTATCCATGGTTATTGATATCCCCTCTCGGAAAGGCTGTCCAACACAGCCGGTTGGATGAGTATCAGCACACGGGTGCGGACAGCATTAGTCTTAGCTTCCCAGGCCTGTAAATTCGCTGCCTGCACCTTAAGATAACCGGCTCGTCCGCTTTTGTAAGCCTGATAAACCAGGCCTGCCAATTCGTCGGTCTCTCGGACAGCCTGGTGATTTAAATCCTGTTCATCCTGAAGCTGCTTAAGCCGGTCTCTCGCCTTATTCCAGGTCAGTGCTAATTCCCGGAGCACCTCGATTTTCTGCTGTGTCCAGGCCTCGGCCTGTTTGTTTTTTTCCTCTACCTGCTTGAACACATGCTGACCCTGGAACAGATCCCAACTGGCGGAAATTCCCACCATATTTTGATTAAAACTCTCTAAGACCGGTCCCTTGGGATAATCCCGGCTGGTTTTGGCGGTCAGACTTACCCGCGGCCAATGCCCGGCACTCATGCTTCGGGCGGTTCGTTGGGCCGCGACAGCCATTTCCGCGAAACGTTTCACTCGTGGATGATCAGGATCAAGCTTGGTTTTCGCGGCGTGTTCCAGGCGTTGGAATGAATCATCCAGTGTGTCCATACGGATTAAAGTATTCGGATTGTTTATCCAGGAAGATGTTTTCTCTAGTATCTGATTTAGGTCTTCATTTCTTCCGGTTAAATTAAAAACATCCCTGATTGTTCCAACCAGGTCTGTTCTGGCCGACCTAAGCCGGCGTTGACAAGATATAACATCCTGGTGGCTGGAAAGCTCGTCTATGCGGCTGGAAGCTCCGGCTTTTACCTTGACCCGTATATCCTGGTATTGGGCCAGAGCCAGTTTAAGCGCATTTCCGAGCAGACGAACCTGTTCCAGAGCTAACTGGGTCCGGAAATAGGCCAACCGGGTCTTCAACTTTATTTCCTTGCCGAGCATCCGCGCTTCCTCCTGCTTGGCCCGGACGTCGCGTCGCAGCGCTTTCCAACTAAAAAATCTTCCACCAGTATCCCAGACCATCCAACTAAGCATAGGCCCGATGGAGTAATTTTGATTATCCCCCAAAGTTATTTCCGGTTGGCCGGGAAAAGGCAATTCTATGCTTCCGATCTCGGTCACATAGCGCCAATCTGCTTTCAGACTGAGCTTAGGCCAGAGCAGTGAAAATCGGCTGGCTGCCCGGGCTTGCGCTGAGGCCAGTTCCAGTTGCTTTGCTTTGAAGCGCGGCGAAAAGTCTATGGCTGCTGCCTCCGCTTGCTTCAGGCTGAGGCGCGGCATGGAGTCGTTTCCCATGACTGATGTACACATCAACATAGCAGGCAATAATATTATTACAGCATGTTTCATACATATCCCCCAGTTAAGGCTTTTAGCGCCAAATCCACCCGCTGGCCCATGGCCTTATCCGATATAATCATCGGCACGATCGCTTTCTTCATAATTTCAAAGGACGGCTTGGTCCGGATACCTTCGAGCAGGGCGGCTGCAATATTCGGCCCCACCAGGCCGGCCAACATAAATGTTATCAATACCGGCATGGGCAGTTTAGCCATCGCTTCTTGTTTTTGGCATTGCTTTATGAGATTAATAATAATTGAGAGATGCCGGTGGAAATTTTCCTCCATAAAACGGACTAACGGCTGGTAATTATTCATAAGATCCCGCCCCAGCGCCAGCATCAGCTTGCGGTTATCCCGCACAAATCGTCCCAGCGTAATTATAGCCTTGCGCAATTGATTCCGGGGATTGGTCTCGGAAGAAGTTTCCAGCGTGAAATGAAGGTAGAAAGTCTCGTAAAACTCCTGCATCACCTGTCTGAGAAATTCCTGCTTGGTTTTGAAATGGTAATGAAACATGCCCAGATTCACTCCGGCCCGGGCCGCTACCTGGCGCAGCTTGAGTCCTGAAAACCCTGTCTTGGGGACTAAGTCCAGGGCGGCTTTAATTAACTTGCGATCGGTTGCTTGGGAAGGTCTTGACATCTGTGTATGCCCCTTAACTATACAATTGTATAATTATACCAAATGTATAATATGAAGTCAATTTCATTTTTAAATATTTCCGGGAATAGCGCCTATCATCTAAGAGCCTAAGAATTTATTCGGTTTTAATATAAATAATTCCTCCCTCGAGAAGCTATGTCGCACTGACTTTTTAAGGTTGTCATTCCAGCTTTCGAGGCTGTGCCATAATGCCTGTTTTAGAGATTGCTTTGTCGCTTACGCTCCTCGCAATGACAGAAAATCCTTTAAAAACAGTCATTGCGAGGAGCGTTCCTTTTCTAAGCTCATTTCCCGTAATTTAAAAAATCAGCTATCTTCTAAAAAAAAAAGAATAAAATATCAAATCCCCGGTCTATATATCCAGCTGGGTATTACAAAAAAAACAAAAAAGGGAGGTGGCTGTATGCAGCTTAAAAAGTTACAAAGGTTATCCAGTGTAATGGCCATGTTTTTGCTCGTGGCCGGTGTTTCACAGACGGTTTCAGCCGGAAAGAAGGAAAAGGCAGGACCACTAAAGACCAGGACAGGAGTAATTACAGAGATTCAGGAGGGCAAAATAACTCTTGATCTGGGGAAGCGGGGTAATTTAAATGTTGGTCTTGATCCCCAAATCCTGGTCTGGAAAGAAGAAACGGGTAAGTTAGCGGAGATTAAAGTGGGAGAAATTGTGCGGATTAAAGGCAAAGGGCAGGATATGCACCTGACAGCAAGCCGTTTGGTAATCCTACCAACGATGGAAAAGCTGGAAATGCATAAGATAAGCAAGGCTGATCCGGCATATGGCAAAGAAGTGAAATCCGTGGAGGTTAAGGCCAAGGTGGCCAAACTTGAACCCCTGATGGTCATGAACCGAAAGGAGCAGTCTCTAAAGGTGGTGCTGGATTCCAAGAGCTGTATTTTGCGGCAGGTTAGAGCAAAGCCGGAGGATTTAAGGCCGGGGATGAAGGTCCAGATTCAATACCGCAGGCAGAAGAGTGGGAATCAGGCTATTAAAGTAATAATTCGTCTAAAAAAAGAAACAAAGCAGTCTAAAAGCTAGAGGACGGTTCTCTCAGCTGAGCATTATAAAAAATTCTCCCCACTACCAGCTGTGGGGAGAATTTTTTTAAAAAACATAAGTAAACCATTCCATAAAATAGCACATAAAATACCCATTTTATATGTACAAAAACCCTGCAAAAAAATCCCTCTGGCAACAGTGTATGATTTAGGAATAATATCTGCAAAAGAAAAGGCCCATTGGAGGCTTATCCTACAATGGAGGGATGAAATCAAACATAATACATAGCGCGAAACATACCACGAAATATATATTGAATACCCAGTAGAAAATGATATAATAATTATAAGAATAGATAATATAACATTATAGCAGAATTAATCAGTATGAATTACTAGTTAAAGATACAAATAACTGTTAAGGGAGAAAAACATAATTTAGGAACAAATATAGTGCAAGGAAATTCCCGGGGAGGATAGTAAAGTGAGAATAGCAGTAAAAAATTATCTATCTCTACAAATAAAGATAATTCCAAAGATAAGCAAAATTTTACTTATCTTTGGAATTATCTTTATTTTTTTTCCTCGCCAGCCGGTTTTTGGAACTACCTATGATTTTTCCGGTATTTCTAATCCTTCTGCTACGCATATTGCGTATGGTAATGAAATCGATGTAACCTCGGATCCTACAGTTAATAACATTCCGGCTGCAGAAATTACTTCCGGTGAATATACGGCGCTTTCCATATCCAATAATTCCTATGTGAATTTTCCTGATCCGGGAGGCGGCGATGATTGCGCGATCAGATGCAGATTTACAGTAAGTGAAACTCCGGCCAATGTCAAAATCATCTATGCGGAATGGGAAGGTCACCAGGGCGCCACTTATCCGGTCAGGTTTCTTATCTGGAACTATAATTCATCCGCCTATGAATTGCTGCAGCAAGCTAATGTGGGGACATCGGACGTTACTTTAAGCGGCTCTATAATTTCCAACTGCGGCAACTACATTGACGGCTCGGGAAATATTACTCTGCTGGCCTATGAAGCCAATTCAGGTGGACCAGGACATACGACTATGTCCATTGATTATGTAAAGGTAGAAGTTTTGCTGGATCCTGATTTAACCTTATCCGCCTCGGATATAAATTTTTCCACCAATGATCCTGTTCCCGATGAGGTAGTCACTATCTCCGCCACCATACATAACAATGACGATAGTTATCCGCATCTTCAGCAATATTGGGACGATAGCGTGGGTGCGGCGGCGGATACGAGTTATGGCATCCATGTTACTGAATTCCTGGCCCAATCCTTTAGCTTGGCCTCAAATATCCTCTTGCCTAAAGTGAGTTTGTATATTTCCGCTGCGGGCAATTGCGGCACCTTGACAGTCAAGATCGTAAAAGATGACGGCACAGGTAAGCCCAGCAATGCTGCCCCGGATATTTTAGCCACAGCCCCTCCGCTTAGCAGCGGCCCGGGGAGCAAAACCTGGATTGATTTCAAATTTTCCAATCCTCCGGCATTGAATTCCAGCACCACCTATTGGATTGTTTGCGAGGGCACCGGAGCGGATCTTTCTAATTGCTGGGGATGGCAATGCGACAGGAACGCGGGAACGGATTATCCCGGAGGAATGCTGGCAGTCAATACCGGTTCCGGCCAACCCTGGTCAACCATGACTGCGACTGATGATTTTTGGTTTCGGGCTTATAGGGGAACATTTGTGAAATTCTATGAGGGTGATCCGGATAGCGGCGGAACCTTGCTTGATACGGTATGTATAGATGCGCCTATCCCGGGTTCAGGCAGTGATATTGCCAACATCGATTGGACCTGTACCCCGGGGAGTCACGACATCTATGTAGTAGTTGATCGTGACAATGATATTACGGAATCCAATGAAACGAATAATAAAGCTTTTAAAACGATTGTGTGCGAGACCATTCCTCCCAATGATATACCCAACTTAACCGCTCAGACCGGCACTGAGCAGGGCGAGATCACTTTATCCTGGACCGCGCCGGGTGATGACGGAACAACCGGGAATAACACCGAAGATGCTTATTATATTGTGAAATACGCCACCTTCTCCTGCGAGAGTGTTGGCGGAACCGCAATCTGGTGGAGTCATGGGAGCGTGAATACTTATGCCCAAACCTGGGCGGTTGGCGCGCAAGGCTCATCCGAGCAGTATGATATCGGCGGCCTTACTCCGAGCCAAACTTATTATATTGCCATCAAGACCGTGGATAATTGCCTGAATTCGTCGGATATCGATGACAATGCCGCCTTGGAAGCCACCCAAGCCCAGGCCGCGGCTGCCAGCACGGCGCCTATTCCTCCGGCCGCCATCACAGACCTGGTGGCTTCGGCCGGAAGTGCCCTGGGTACGGTTAATCTACAGTGGACCGCGCCCGGAGATGATGGAGCCGGAGGCGGTAATTGCAGCGGGTATGAGGTCAGATATTCTACGTCCGGACAGATAACCACAGCTAATTACAATTCCGCCTCTATTTACGCGCCGGCTTCATCCTGGGTGCCGGTAAACTTTGGATCAAGTGAGAACCGTACACTTTCCGGATTTTTGCCTGGCACAACCTATTGGTTCGCCATCAAAGCCTATGATGGCAGCTCCAACTACGGTTCCTGGTCAAGCGTTCCTTATCCCGGGGAAGAGAACAAAGCCACTACCTCCGGTGGCACATATTATGTAAATTCCAATGCTCCGGATGACAGCGGTGTGCCTAATTCGGATCCGGATGTTTTAGACAATTGCTGGAAAACCATAGGGCAGGCGTATGCTGATCTTTGCACCAATGAATCAAATGATCTGACGGATAAGGGGGAATTTGTTATTCAAATCCAGAACAGCGCTGATTATGTAGAAGGACTTACGCTTGCCGGCCTTACTTCTACCTCAAATGACACCTTAACTATACGGGCTGTTTCAGGAGAAAGACCAGTATGGAAAAATGATACCAGCACGATTTTATTTTGTAATCTGGACAGTCAAAACTCTTATGGAGCATTAAAGATTGCTATACAGTATGTTACAATTCAGGGAATAACCTTTACCGGGACAAAGCACCATGGTATTCAAACAACCGCAGATTATATTACCATCCGCAACTGCATATTCCGTGACCTGACCGTTTCGGGATCTCCGAGTAACTATAATCATAACAGTCATGCAATTTACAATTATGGCAGTTATCATGACTTCTACAACAATACATTTTATAATGTTATTTACTGTATAGGATGGGGAGGAGAACCAGGAATATTTACCGCCAGAAACAATATTTTCTATATCACTGATTGTTCAGTAGACACGGAAATAGGCTTTTTAAGTTGTGGGGATTTCGCAGATGGAAAACCTGATTCCGACTACAATATCTTCCAGATTGCTCCCGGCAACCTTCTGGCTTATGATTGGGGTTTCTGCGACGGCGGAGCAAATAGTTATGCCACCCTTGGTAATTGGCAGGCTTGGCCAATAACTCCGCTGCCTGACCAGAACTCTCTATCCGGTGACCCGAAGTTTGTAAATCCTGGAACTGATTTCCATCTCAAGTCTATATACGGCCATTGGACGACCGGAGG
>DAOVYW010000034.1 GCA_030635415.1 Candidatus Firestoneibacteriota bacterium | reverse complement strand
GTTAGTTTTGGTGGTTTTGGCTTAAAAGCTATGCGGGCCAGCTGGGTGACCAGTGTCCAGATCGAGGCCTGCCGAATTGTAATTAACCGTCACCTCAAGCGTGGCGGGAAATTGTGGATCCGGATTTTTCCGGACAAACCGATTACTAAAAAACCGGCTGAGACCCGGATGGGTAAAGGAAAAGGATCGCCTGAGGCTTGGGTGGCGGTAGTGAAACCAGGCCGGATTATATTTGAGCTGGACGGGGTAGCTGAAAAAGTGGCGCGGGAAGCTTTTATTTTGGCCTCTCATCGCTTGCCTTTACCAACGCGTTTTGTGCTTCGGGAAGAAACAGGTGGATAACCATGAAAATTGAAAAATTTCGTGAAATGAATCAAACGGAACTCGAACATAAAATGGGAGAATTACAGGGTAATTTGTTTAAGCTTAAGATAAAAGTACAGACCAAACAGATAGAAAATACCGCCCAGCTTTCAGCTAGCCGCCGGGATATAGCCCGGATCAAAACCCTGCTGAAAGAAATGCGGCTTGCGGATATAAAGACCACCGCAGCGGCAGAACAGCGGAAGCGATAGAGGAGGGGCCATGTCCCGGTTAACCGCCAGCAAAGATAAGGTTGGGATTGTCTTAAGCAACCGGATGGATAAGACCATTGTGGTGCGTATTGACCGTTTGGTTCAGCATCCGCGTTACCGACGTATTATTAAAAGGTCGAAAAAATACAAGGTGCATGATGAAAAGAATATCGTGGGAGTGGGGGATAAAGTTCGCATTCGGGAAACCCGTCCGCTGTCTGCGGATAAATACCACACCTTGGTTGAGATTGTTGAACAGGCGAAAGTAATCGAAGGATAGGGTCATAAGGGGGATAATCGGGAATGATTCAAGTTCAAACCATGCTGAAGGCGGCCGATAACTCCGGAGCCAAGCGCATCCAATGCATTAAAGTTTTGGGTGGAACCCGGCGCCGTTATGCCAGGCTGGGAGATGTTGTTGTTGGCGCGGTCAAGGAGGCCATCCCGGGGACCCAGGTGAAGAAACACGAAAAAGTTCGTTGCGTGATTGTGCGGGTAACAAAAAGTCATCGTCGTACAGACGGTTCCTATATCCGTTTTGATGAGAATGCCGTGGTAGTGATCAATGAACAAATGAATCCCCGAGGAACGCGTATCTTCGGTCCGGTAGCCCGCGAATTGCGTGAACGGAATTTTGCGAAAATTGTTTCCCTGGCGCCGGAGGTATTATAAATGAGTACGCTTAAACCAAAACTCCATAAAAACGATATTGTTACCGTGATCGCAGGAAAAGACCGCGGTAAGAGCGGGAAAATTCTTAAAATGCTACCCAAGCGCGGGATGGCCCTGGTCGAAAAAATTAATTTTATAAAACGACATACCCGGCCGACTCAAAAAATGCCGCAAGGTGGAATATTAGAAAAGGAAGCCCCGATGTATTTAGCCAAGTTGAAGTTAATCTGCAATAAGTGTAATGAATTAACCACGGTTAAATTTATTCAGCCGGGCGATAAAAATAAATTCGTCCGAATTTGCAAGAAATGCCGGGAGATGCTGGATTAGCCGGGATTTGGAAGGTGGAGGAGATTTTAGTATGGCGCGATTAAAGGATAAATACCTTAAGGAAATAACACCGGCCCTAATGGAAAAAGAATCCTATGGGAATCGTTTTGAGGTGCCAAAACTCGAGAAGATTATATTGAATATCGGAATGGGCCAGGCCACGGAAAATATAAAACTATTGGAAACTGCGGCAGAGGAATTGGCCCAGATTACGGGACAGCGGCCGGTGATTACCCGGGCCCGGAAAGCCATCTCGAATTTTAAGCTTCGCGCCAACAATCCGATCGGAGTTCGCGTAACGCTGCGGGGCCGGCGGATGTACGAATTTTTGGATCGTTTACTAAACCTGGTTTTGCCCCGTATCAAGGACTTCCGTGGGATTTCAACGCGCGGGTTTGACGGCCGGGGCAACTATAACATGGGTTTGAAGGAACAGATTGATTTTCCGGAGATCAATCATGATAAAATTATGGGAATTCATGGCATGAATATAACGATTGTAACTACTGCACAAACCGACCAGGAAGCGGAAGAGCTCCTCCGGCGGTTCGGGGCACCATTTTCCAAGCGTTAAGCCGGGAGGAAGTATGGCAAAAATTTGTTTGATCAATAAACAGAAGAAAACGCCAAAGTTCAAAGTTAGGAAATATAATCGCTGTCAGCTTTGCGGGCGGCCACGGGCATATCTCCGGAAGTTCGGGATTTGCCGTATTTGTTTCCGTACCTTGGCAAGTCAGGGTCAAATTCCAGGCGTGGTCAAGGCCAGCTGGTAATCGGGAGTCATCTCCCGCCAGCCGGGCGGAGAGAGAATAACCAGATTTTTTCATGGCGGAAAGCCGGGACGGTTCGGCCGTTTCCATGGTTTTACAGCCGCCGGATAAGAGAGGGTGAAATATATTATGTTGGTGTCTGATCCCATTGCTGATTTGTTAACCCGTATGCGTAATGCTAATCGGGCCAGTCACGAAAAGGTAGATATACCATTTTCCAGGATGAAGCAGGAAATCGTACGTTTGATCAAAGATGAAGGGTTTATCCGGAATTACCGGATGCTCGAAGGCCGTCCTCAAGGAACATTGCGGGTCTTTTTGAAATATGGGCCCAACCGGGAGCGGGTGATCAAGGATCTGAAACGGATTTCCAAGCCGGGTCGCCGGATTTATACTTCGGCAGAGAGTATCCCGAAAGTTTTGGGCGGGCTGGGGGTGGCCATACTTTCCACTTCCCAGGGAATGATGACCGACCGCCAAGCGCGTCGCGCCCGCCTGGGCGGCGAAGTAATTTGTTACATCTGGTAAGGAGGAGCGTTTATGTCGCGCGTGGGTAGGTTACCGATACCGGTCTCTTCGGGGGTCGTGGTGGAATGGAAAAACAACCATATAATTGTAAGCGGTCCCAAAGGTAAACTTGAGCGGGATTTATATCCCGGCATGGAACTTGAAATCAGCAAGGATCAGATAATCGTCCGGCCGCCACAAAGCCGTGATCCCTTATTCCGCGGGTTGTACGGGCTGACACGGACCTTGGTTTATAATATGGTTCAGGGAGTGACCGAAGGTTTTGAGAAGCAGTTGGAGGTTCAGGGTGTTGGTTATCGTGCTCAAGTGGAAAATAATAAATTGACCTTGCAGGTGGGATATTCGCATCCCGTGGAATACCAACCACCGGAAGGTATTACGCTGGAGACGCCCAAACCCACCCAGATTAAGGTACGGGGAATAAATAAGGAATTGGTGGGAGCGACAGCCGCGGAACTGCGGCGCATCCGCAAACCGGAACCATATAAAGGAAAAGGCGTGCGCTTGACAGGTGAAAAGATCCGCTTAAAAGCCGGTAAAACCGGAGCGAGCGCTAAGAAGTAAGGCTAGGGAGGCCGGGTTTATGTTGAGAAAACGCAATCGTGGGGAGGAACAGAATCTTCGCCATAGACGGATACGCCGGAAAATAATCGGTACGCTGGAACGTCCCCGGCTTAACGTTTTTAAAAGCCACAAAAACATCTTTGTTCAATTGATTGACGATGTCGGGGGAAAAACCTTGGCTTCAGCGAGTACCACGGAATCCGAGTTGAGAGGGTCACTTTCCGTCCGGGGAAATATAGCGGCGGCTAAAGCTATCGGCGCACTGGTGGCCGGGAGAGGTACAGCCCGAGGGATTAAACGGGTGGTTTTTGACCGGGGAGGAAATAAATACCACGGCGCGGTCAAAGTATTGGCCGATACAGCGCGAGAGACCGGTTTGGAATTTTAGAGCCCCGGCGCGCCCAGGAGGGATTTCTTTGAATAAGAAAGCGGATGGCAGTAACAATGAATTGAAGGACCGGGTGGTTAAAATTAACCGGGTGGCCAAAGTAGTCAAAGGCGGACGCCGGTTTAGTTTTTCTACTTTGGTGGTGGTGGGTGATGGCAAAGGCCGGGTAGGATACGGATTAGGGAAAGCGAATGAAGTGCCGCAGTCTATTGCCAAGGCCGTGGAGGAAGCTAAAAAAAACTTGATTACTATTCCCATGAAGAGATTGACTATTCCTCACGCCGTGATGGGAGTATTTGGGGCGGCCAAGGTTATGCTGAAGCCGGCTTCCCCCGGGACCGGAGTTATTGCCGGCGGAGCAGTACGTGCAGTAATGGACGTGGCCGGAGTACATGATATATTGACCAAGGTGATCGGGACCAACAATCATCACAATGTTCTGCACGCGACTTTTCAAGGATTGCAGTCCCTGCTCTATGAAGAGAAAGTTATCCGTTTGCGCGGGAAATTACCGGGCGGGGCTTTGTCCTCCCGGGAAAAAGATCATGCAAATAATAATTAGGGATAATGAATAAAGAAGTGGGCGGTAATATTATGAAGAAGCAATTGAAGGTGACATTAGAAAGCAGTGTGAATGGAACTACGCAACGTCAGAGGGGAACTGTCAGCGCTTTGGGTTTACATAAAAGGGGAAGTTCACATGTGCTTCAGGATTGCCCGGAAGTCCGGGGTATGCTTCGGGTAGTGCAGCATATGGTAAAGGTTGAGGAAATTGATCCTCAGCGAAAGGAGTCGTCGCAGCATGAAAATCGATAGTTTAGCGCCGGCCCCGGGAGCTCGAAAATCCGGTCGCCGGGTAGGGCGGGGTATTGGATCCGGGTGCGGTAAGACCTCGAGCCGGGGTTCGAACGGTCAAAATGCCCGCAGCGGCGGGTCAAAAGGAGTCGGGTTTGAAGGCGGACAAATGCCGATTACCCAAAAAATGCCTAAACGCGGTTTTTTTAACCGCTTTAAAAAATCTTATGAAATAGTTAATATTAAAGATCTTAACCAGTTTGAAGCGGGGTTGCAAATCGACCCGGCAATACTCCATGCACGGGGACTGGTTAATAAAAAAACCCAGGTAAAAATTTTAGGCAACGGTGAGATGGAGAAACAATTAAAAGTCCGTGCCCATAAATTTTCCCGGAGCGCAGTGGCCAAGATAACGGCTGCGGGGGGCCAAACCGAGGTGCTCAGTTGATAGGGGCGTTTCAGAACGCGGTCTCCATTCCTGAATTAAAACGTCGTATTTTATTTACCCTGGGGATGATTTTTATCTTCCGGATAGGCTCGCATGTACCCACTCCAGGCATTAACGCCGCTGCCATGCAGGCCATGATGCAGAGCCAGGCTGGAGGAGTACTGGGTTTTATGAACCTGTTTACCGGCGGAGCGCTGAGTCAATTTTCGGTTTTTGCCCTTGGTATAATGCCTTATATTTCCACCTCGATTATTCTTCAGCTTTTAACCGCGGTGGTTCCCTATCTGGAACGCTTGTCCAAAGAAGGGGAACAAGGACGCAAAAAAATTACCCAGTATACCCGCTATGGAACGGTTTTGCTCTGTATTATTCAGGCTTTGGGCATGACCTACATGCTGCATAATATCTCGCCGGCCGAAGGGCAATCGATCGTGATCAACTGGGGCATTCCTTTTCAGGTTACTACAGTTTTGACCCTGACCTGCGGGACGATTTTCATTATGTGGCTCGGGGAGCAAATATCCGAGCGGGGAATAGGCAATGGTATGTCAATTATCATTTTCGCCGGGATTGTGGCGCGACTACCCATGGAAATAGGGTCAATGTGGGCGTTGTTTCAGGCCGGTTCCATTAATCTGATCCAGGTATTGTTTTTTCTTATGGTGATGGCGTCTCTGGTGGGTTTGTGTGTGATTGTGCAGCAATCATATCGCAAAATCCCGGTACAATACGCGCAGCGGATCGTAGGGCGCAAGGTTTACCGCGGGCAATCCACCCAGCTGCCGCTGAAAGTTGATTATTCGGGAGTAATCGCAGTTATTTTTGCCAGTTCGGTTTTAATTACTCCGACTACACTGGCCAAATATTTTGAAAAACCGGATTCTATGGGTCTGGGCCAGACCATAATCCAAACTTTTATTCAGTATTTAACCCCCGGGCATATTGTGTATACGCTGTTATACGGCGCCCTGATAATCTTTTTTTGTTATTTCTATACTGCCATTACTTTTAATCCCACGGATGTGGCCGAAAACATGAAGAAGTACGGGGGTTTTATTCCCGGGCTGCGTCCGGGTAAACCCACGGCCGAATTTATAGACCAGACGCTTTCCCGGATTACTTTGGGCGGCGCTCTGGCCGTGGTTATAATTGCGTTGGTGCCTGACTTTCTGGCCATGAAAATGTCCATTGGATGGTACTTTGGAGGGACCACGCTCCTGATCGTGGTCGGAGTCGCATTGGATACCATGAAACAGATCGAGTCTCACATGCTGATGCGGCATTATGAAGGATTTATGAAACAGGGAAAATTAAAAGGGAGAAGTTCTTTTTAGAGATGAGATTTATATTTTTAGGCGCACCCGGAGCAGGAAAAGGAACTTATGCCAGCCCCTTGAGCAGGGAATGGAATATACCCGCGATTTCCACCGGAGATATTCTTCGTGAAAACGTAAAGCAGAATACGGCGCTTGGTCAGAAAGCTAAAGCCTACATGGAGCGCGGGGCCTTAGTGCCGGATGAGATTGTTACCGGTATGATGGCCGAACGTTTGTCCAAACAAGACGCCGACCGGGGTTTTATTTTGGACGGATATCCCCGGACCATTTCGCAGGCCGAGGCGTTGAATAAGATTTTGGTGGAGAAAAATCATCGGGTAAAGGCGGTAATTAATGTTGAGGTTCCCCGTGAGGTTATCATTCAACGCTTGACCGGGCGGCGGGCTTGTCCCCAATGCCATGCTAATTATAATGTCAATACCTCTCTGCGTCCCCGGGTGGAGAATGTATGCGATCAATGTGGAGCAGGGTTGATTACGCGCTCGGATGATAATAAAGAAACGATTACCCGGCGGTTGGCGGTTTATACAGAACAAACCGCGCCCCTGATAGATTTCTACCGGCGGGATGGATTATTGCGGTCCATTGACGCGACCGGTGAAATTCCGGAGATTCTAAATATGATTCGTGCGGCCGTGGAATGGAATTAATATTTTGATTTCCACTAAAACCCCGGATGAAATTGATATTATGCGCCACGCTGGAAAAATTACGGGCGAGGTCTTAAACAACCTGGGAAATTTAATTCGGCCGGGTATAACCACGAAAGAACTGGATGACTGGGCCGAGAAGCTAATTCGATCCCGGGGGGCAATGCCGGGTTTTAAAGGCTATCAGGGATTCCCGGCGACCTTGTGTACTTCCGTGAATGAGCAGGTGGTTCACGGGATACCAGGTCCGCGGGTACTTAAAGAAGGAGAAATTATCAGCGTGGATGTTGGCGTCCGGTTAAACGGATGGTATAGTGATGCCGCCCGGACTTACGCTGTGGGACAAGTTGATTCGGAAGCCGAACGTCTCATGCGGGTCACGCGGGAAGCACTGGAATTAGGCGTAGCGCAAGCGCGGCCGGACAACCGGATATCGGATATCGGTCATGCGGTTCAGACCCACGTGGAAGCAGCCGGGTTTTCAGTAGTGCGGGACTTTGTAGGTCATGGTATAGGGCGGAAATTGCATGAGGCGCCGCAGATTCCCAACTATGGGGAACCACATTGCGGTGTGCGCTTGAAGGAAGGGATGGTTTTGGCGATTGAACCGATGGTGAACGCCGGACAATTTGAGGTTAGAGTGTTAGAGGATGAATGGACGGTAGTGACCCGGGATGGTTCACTTTCGTCCCATTTTGAATATACGGTAGCTTTATCGGATAGGGAGGCAGAGGTCATAACTAAATGAGTGCCCGCAAACGAAATAGAAATCGACGGCCGGATAAAAGCACGAAGAAGAAACCAAGCCGGGATAGTGCGCCGGCCGCTAAAGAGGATTCTATCCAATTGGAAGGCCGCGTGTTGGAAGCGCTACCCAATGCCATGTTTCGGGTAAAATTGGAGAATGATCATATCGTACTGGCGCATATTTCCGGAAAAATGCGGATGCATTTTATTCGAATTCTTCCCGGGGACAAAGTTACCGTAGAGATGTCGCCTTACGACCTGTCGCGCGGACGAATTACTTATCGGTTTAAGTAGGAGGATATATTAAAATGAAAGTTCGAGCATCGGTCAAACCCATGTGTGAAAAATGCAAGGTGATTAAACGAAAAGGCGTGATTAGAATAATTTGCGAAAATCCCAAACATAAACAACGGCAGGGCTGAAAATCCGCCGAGATGTAAAAAGCTTTTAAAGGCGGGGATGAAGTGGTTAATGTATTAAAGACGCCAAGGAAAGAGAAAAAGTCCTAGGAGGAAGTTATGGCTCGTATCGGTGGCATAGATTTGCCGAAAGATAAACGCATTGAGACGGCTTTAACCTATATTTACGGGTTGGGTCCGACTTTTGCTAAACGCATTACAGCAGAAGCGGGGGTCCAGCCTGAGATCCGGGTTAAAAATTTAACCGAAGATGAGGTGTATCGTCTTCAGTCCATAATTAATCAAAGCTACAAAATTGAAGGAGAGTTAAAGCGGGAGGTCTCCCAAAATATTAGGCGGCTTATTGATATTGGTTCCTACCGGGGACTGCGCCATCGGCGCAGACTTCCAGTACGCGGCCAGCGTACACGAACCAATGCCAGAACTCGTAAGGGACCAAGGAAAACCGTGGGCGGTAAGAAGACACCGGATAAAAAATAAATCGGGACCAAAATAGAACTACAGAATTTTAGAGTAATAAGGAGGCGGAAAGAGTGGCAAAAAAAGTCTCAGGCCGAACCAAGAAAAAGATAAAAAAGGCTCCCCGCGAGGGAACGGCCCATATTCAGGCTACCTTTAATAATACCATTGTATCCATTACCGATAAAACCGGGGCGGTCATTGCATCGTCTTCGGCCGGCCAGACGGGTTTTAAAGGATCACGTAAAAGCACGCCTTTTGCGGCGCAAATGACGGCTGAGGCCGCCGGTCGGAGGGCGATGGAGGCGGGAATGCAGGAAGTTGAGGTATATGTTAAAGGGCCGGGGGCGGGACGGGAAGCTGCAATTCGAAGTCTGCAAGCCATAGGCTTAATTATTACCGTGATTAAGGATGTAACGCCGATACCCCATAATGGGTGTCGGGCGCCCAAACGGCGCCGCGTATAGAAAGGAGGGACTACTTAATGGCCAGATATATCGGCCCTGAATGTAAATTGTGCCGCCGAGAAGGAAGTAAACTTTTCCTGAAGGGCAACAAGTGTTTGACGGATAAATGTGCTTGGGAACGCCGGGGTTATCCGCCCGGACAGCATAAGGAGACCCGTACCAAGATTTCCGATTATGGAAAGCAGCTTCGTGAGAAGCAAAAGCTTCGTCGTATTTACGGGTTGCTGGAAAAACAGTTCCGGCATTATTACGAGGTCGCCAGCCACAAGCAGGGTGTGACCGGCGAGCTCATGCTGCAATTACTGGAAAGACGGTTGGATAACGTGGCCTTTCGCATGGGATATGGCGTTAACCGTATAGCTTCACGTCATTTAATCAATCATGGTCATTTGATTGTTAACGGACGGAAAACCGATATTCCATCTTACCAGGTACGAGTGGGTGACCGTATTGAAGTGCGGGAGAAAAGCAAGCAGCTTAAATGCATCCGGCAGGCGGTTGACTCGATCGCCCGTAGAGGTGGAGTGCCGCCATGGTTGGAAGTCAATCATGAAACTCTAACCGGGACTTTTAAACAGATACCCAACCGGGAGGAAATCGGTATGCCGATCCAGGAACAGTTGGTGGTAGAACTTTATTCTAAATAATTCTGAAACACCAAAGGGGTGTAGCCTGATGAAATGGAAAAGTTTAGTGAAACCCGAGCGGTTGGAAAGCGAACGGGAAACCTTAAATGAAAAGTACGGTAAATTTACAGCGGAGCCGTTAGAAAGGGGATTTGCAGGAACCATCGGCAATTCATTGCGGCGGATTCTGCTCTCTTCTATTCAGGGTGCTGCTGTAACGGCGGTTAAAATCAAGGGAATCGAGCATGAATACGCCTCTATTCCCGGAGTAGTTGAGGATACCACGGATATTATTTTAAATCTTAAGCAGTTGAAGGTCAAATTGAACGAAGAGGGGCCGAGAACCGTGCTCGTACATGTCAAGGGAGAGCGGGAAGTAACGGCTGCGGATATCCAGGCCACCAATGCTGTGGAAATTATCAATCCGGAAATGCATATCGCTACCTTGAATGACCGCGACGCTGATCTGGAGATGGAAATCGAAATTAACTCCGGTCGTGGTTATGTGGATGCTGCCAGAAACCGGCGGGAAGAGCATGCCGTGGGGACAATACCCGTGGATTCCATATTTTCTCCGGTCTTGAAAGTCAACATGGGAACAGAAAGTGCCCGCGTGGGTCAGATCACCGATTATGACAAGTTAATTATAGAAACCTGGACGGATGGACGAATCAAACCGGAAGATGCCTTGGCTCATGCCGCCAAAGTCCTTAAAGATTATATGCAGGTCTTCATCAATTTTGAGGAGGAACCTGAAGAAGAGATTGAGGAAGTGGATGAAGAAAAGGAAAAAGTAAGGGAGATGTTAAACCGGAGCATGGAAGAAATGGAGCTTTCAGTTCGCTCCAGCAACTGTCTGAAGATGGCCAACATCAAGTTGATAGGCGATCTGGTTAGTAAGACCGAGAGCGAGATGCTCCGGTATCGGAATTTCGGACGCAAGTCCTTGAACGAAATCAAGGAGATTCTGTCTGAAATGGGGCTGAGTCTGGGAATGGATTTGAGTTCCGTGCAGGGTTCGGAAACTGCCGAAAAGAAGAAATAACCAGGAAGGAATAGGCGATGAGACATAGAAAAAGCGGGAAGAGGCTGGGAGTTCCCTCAAATAGAAGAAAAGCCATGCTAAAGCAATTAGTGGAAGCGCTTTTTTTACACGGCCGTATCCGGACGACTTTAACCCGGGCAAAAGTAATCCGACCGATCGCCGAAAAAGTCATTACCTGGGCCAAGCGGGGGGGGCTGCATCATCGCCGGCATGCCATGCGTATGATTTCGCGCAAAGATGTGGTTAATCGGATATTTGATAACTTGGTGGAATGGTATAAAGACCGTGCGGGAGGGTATACCCGTATTATTAAAATCGGGCAGCGCATGGGCGATGCCGCTCCCATAGCTTTTTTGGAGTTAGTGGATTGGATTCCGGGCGAGAAATTACCCGGTCAGCACACCAAGGTTATTAAAGTTGCGGAAGATGAAGAAGGAAAATCCGGTAAAGCGGCGGGCAAAGACAAGCCGGTAAAAGAAAAAGCAAAACCTAAGGAAAAGAAGAAGCCGGCTTCCAAGAGCAAGCCAGGTCTAAAAAAAGCGGGCCGTAAGACTGAGGATAAAAAACCGGAAAAAGAGAAAAAAATTACGGAACGTAAAATGGATAAAGAAAAAATCAAAAAAGAGCTGGCTGCGGCTCGTGAGAAAGTTAAAAAAGAAAAAACAGAGCAGAAAACCAAACGCAAGGCCGCAACTCCTAAACCGGCCGGAAAAAAAGCCGGCAAGGCTAAAGTCAAGGCGGTTAAAGTCAAAAAAATTAAGAAAAAAACCAGCAAGCAGATTAAAGAGAAGTAAGCTGGGGTTTGATCAAAAAAGGGCAGGCCTCAGGGCCTGCCCTTTTTAATTTAAGGAGCAAGTATGCCGGTTTATTTATTTAATACCGCGGCGCGGCACAAAGAAGAGTTTCAGCCGGCGCATCCCGGCAAAGTTAAAATGTACGTCTGCGGGCCCACGGTTTATGATTATTTTCACGTAGGCAACGCGCGGGCTTTTATAGTGTTCGATATCCTGCGGCGTGTACTGGAGCGCAGAGGTTTTGAGGTTACTTATGTTCAGAACATTACGGATGTGGATGATAAGATAATCAACCGGGCCCGGGACGAGGGCCGGAATCCCCGGGAGCTGGCCGGGGAATTCACGGCCGCTTTTTTTCAGGATTTGGAAGCCCTGGGCTGCCGGAGGGCAGACATTACTCCCCGGGCCACGGAACATATTGGCGAGATAATCGACTTAGTCTCCCAGCTGGTAGAGAGACAGCACGCTTATCTGGTGGATGGAGACGTGTTTTTTTCAGTGGACAGTTTTCCGGATTACGGGAAACTGTCCGGGAAGAAAATCAATGAATTGGAGAGCGGAGCGCGGGTAGAGATTGATGAGCGCAAGCAGAATCCCCTGGATTTCGCGCTCTGGAAATCCGCCAAGCCCGGCGAACCGGCCTGGGATTCGCCCTGGGGGCCGGGACGGCCGGGCTGGCATATCGAGTGCTCGGCCATGTCCATGAAGTATCTGGGAGAAAATTTTGACATTCACGGTGGCGGAGTGGACCTGCTTTTTCCGCATCACGAGAACGAAAACGCGCAGAGCGAGAGCCTGACAGGGAAACCCCTGGCCCGGTATTGGCTGCATAATGGCTATCTGAAAATCGAGGGCGAGAAGATGTCCAAGTCCCTGGGTAATTTCCGGCTTACCCGGGATGTGTTGAAGAACATAGCTTCCCGAAACAATTACCAGGTCCTCCGATTTTTTATGTTGTCCGCGCATTACCGCAGTCCCTTGGATTTTAATCCCGAAAATCTCGAGGCCGCTAAAAAAGGTTTTGAGGAATTTGGACATACCTTGGAAAAAATATCTTGTTTATTGTCTCTGTCAAAAGGGGATCACGGGGAAGAACCGGACGAAGAAGCAGAAAAGCTGAAGAGTGAACGTCAAAAAGCATTGGATGATTTTGACAGGGCGCTGGATGATGATTTGAACACTGCGGGCGCCATGGGCCATATGTTGATATTGGCCAATACGGTACGCCAATTAATGGCGGGACGCCCTAAGCAAATGACGACGATCCGGTTCCAGATGCTAGAGAAGATCAGGAATGATTTGCTGGATATGGCAGGGGTTTTGGGTATAGTGCCTGAAATTGAGGAATTAACCGGGGAAGTTAAAAGGCTGATTTTGGCGCGCGATGAAGATCGGAAGAACAAGCGCTGGAAAGAAGCGGATGAGAAGCGACATCACTTGGTATCTGTAATGGGCTGGATACAGGATGATTTGGGAGCAATGGGATATACGGCAAGTACAACCACGGTAAAATTTTATGGAGAACAAAATCAAAAACCAGATAGTAATTACCTTCCTTCTGACTTAAAAAAGAAGAAGGAAGACAGCTAGGAGTCACAACCATGGGCCTAAAAAAAATATCCGGCCGCCGGGCCGTAATTGAAGCTCTGCGATCTTCCCAGACCCAAGTAGAGAAAATAATACTGGCCCGGGGAACCCACGGCTCAATCCTCCAGGAGATCCAGAACCTGGCTGAGACCCGTGGCTTGGTTATTGAGATTCATGACCGGCGAAGGCTGGAGAAAGTAGCCGGTCCGGTCGCCCACCAGGGAGTGATCGCCATATTAAAAAGCCGTGAGTATGCTGACTGGCACGCCATGCTTGCCCAGGCTAAAGCCCAGCCAACCGGAAGCCTTTTCGTAATAGCCGATGAGATTGAAGATCCGCGTAATCTGGGAGCTATCGCGCGCTGTGCTGAAGGAGCCGGAGCTCTGGGAATGGTAATAACCACTCACCGGAGCGCCGAGATCACGGAAGCGGCGGCTAAAGCTTCAGGCGGGGCAAGTGAACACCTGCCGATTGCCAGAGTGGTAAATCTGGTCAATACCCTACGGGAGATAAAGAGCGCCGGCATCTGGGTAGCGGGTCTGGAAAGCTCGACCGGACAGGATATCTGGAAGGCGGACCTTAATCGTCCCCTGGCCCTGGTTATCGGCGGAGAGGGCAAGGGGCTGAGGCGTTTGACCAGGGAATCGTGCGACCTGCTGCTGCGTATTCCCATGCAGGGAAAAATCAACTCCCTGAATGCCGCCGTGGCCGCGGGAATCGCCTTGTTTGAAATTCGGAGGCAGCAGAGCTGAGATATGCCTCCCACGGGATGTAGGGGCGTTTAATTAAACGCCCCTACAACTACTGTGGTGACGACATAGTAACTGTGAGATTTGCCTCCACAGGATGTAGGGGCGGACTTCCATGTCCGCCCGCCGGCAAACTTGGCATCCTGAGTAAAAGAACGAGAGGTTAGCAACATGCAAGTCCGATTCCATTACTCAACCGGATTGACCGGAAAAAAATTCCGCCATGCGCGGCTAATGGGAAGTTGGGACGTGAAGGGGCATTATTCCGATGACTGGACCTCGTGGCCCATGGAAGCAACGAAAAGCGAGGACAGCTCGGGATGTTTCGCGGTTGTGGTGGAATTGGATGATACCCAAATGGGCCGGACTTTTAAATGGGGCGTGTTTCTGGAAGATGCGAGTAGCAGCAGTGTTTGGGGAATACCAACCGAAACTAATGATCAGGAGTCAAGCAAGCAATACCGGATATTTGTGCTCCGGAATTCCGGCGGTTCGGATATTCAGGAAGAAAGATATTATCTTACGTATTTGCGCAGACTGGGCGCCAATAAAAATAGCCTTACCGGGGCCTCGGAGCCGGGAATCCGTTTTGCGGTCTGGGCGCCGAATGCGAACAAAGTAGAGGTGGTATTTGCCGGCCGTAGCGGATATATTGCGGATGACGGCCATGGCATTGACCCGGATCCGGAATTCTCGCCACTTCCCATGACCTGCCAGGTGGAGGGAATCTGGCAGACCGGGATTCTTCCGTGTTTTTCCAAGTACCAAAATAAACCTTATATGTTCAAAATTACCAACGAAGCTGGACGGGTGGTATTTCGTACGGATTTATATTCCCGCTCCCAAATTGGCCAAGGCCGTTTTAATCCCGGGGGCTCGCATTTCAGCGGATCTCCGGTTGAACTTGATGGAACCAAGAGCTGCTCAGTG
>DAOVYW010000240.1 GCA_030635415.1 Candidatus Firestoneibacteriota bacterium | reverse complement strand
TTCACTACTACGAACCGATCCGCCCCTATATCACGCCTTGGTACTCACATACTAACACCGTGCTGCGATGCTTGCATGGCTCCCTTAACATCATGATATAGGTTTCCACTTCCGAGGCTTTACCGAGGAATCTCACAGAACACTTGTTAATCAGGCGTTTTCTTGGATATCCCTCGTTTCACTCGGGATGACAAACTCGTGGAGTTTGGCTGAAAATGGCTTTGGGCAAAACGCTCTTTATCTAAGGGCTAATTCAGGGTCTGCCTAAAACGTTTGAAGCTGATCCCCATGGCGATTACGGCCATCAAGACCAGCACTCCCAGATTTATCCAGAACACCCGGTCATCCCCTCCCTTGAGCATAATATTACGCAGCAGGGTGAGAAAATATTTCAGGGGATTGAGATAAGCGATGCCGATAAGCGTGGGCGGCATATTCTCGATCGGAAACATCATGCCGGACAGAAGAATGCCCGGAAACATAAAGAGAAAACTCCCCATCATGGCCTGCTGCTGGTTGCGGGCCAGGGTGGATATCAAGATGCCGATCGAGACCGTAGTGCAGACAAAGATAAAAGATGAAAGGATAAATTTCCAGAACGCGCCGGCTAGAGGCAGGCCGAAAATCAACATGGACGCCGCCAGGATAATTAGCACCAGAACCATGCCCAGAATCAAGAATGGCAGGGTCTTGCCCAAAAGTATCTCCCCATTCCTGACAGGCGCTGCTACCAGGGTCTCAAAGGTTCCGATCTCTTTCTCCCGGGCCAGGGACATACTCGTCATAATAATAGTTAGAATGCATACCAGCATAACCATTACGCCGGGAACCATGAAAAAAGCGGTCTTCATGCCGGGGTTGTACAGCACGCGAATATCCAGGTTGAGCATTGGTTTTTGCTCCTGCCCGAGAGATGCTTCGCTAACCACTTGTTGTATAACCATTTGGATATAACGCTCTATGCCGCGCGCCCGAATCATATTAGTAGTGTCCACCAGCAGTTGCAGCCGGCCCTCGTTCCGCTGCATGGCCCGGGTCAATCCGCCCGGCGGCGCAATCAGCACAGCCTCGGCCCGACCGGATTGAATCCGCTGATACGGATCCCGGCCCGGCCCGGCAGCAGGCACAAACCAGCCGGAAGCCAGGCAGCGTTCCTCAATCCTTTGGGCCATTGTGTCCCCAGGTGAAAAGTATGTGTCGAAGCGGATATTGCTTACCTCGGTAGATATGGCATAACCGAAAATCACAAGCTGGACAATGGGCGCAACAAAGATAAGCACGCGCATGCGCGGATCGCGCAGGGTCTGGGAAAATTCCTTGCGTAAAAAGCCCTTGATGGTTAGGTTCATGGTTCCAGATCCTTTTTAAAACGCTTCAAAGCCAGTCCCACCAAAACAATATTCAAGAGCAGCAGCATAAGGAGCGGCTGTGCTAATTCCAGCAGACCAGCGCCTTTGAGAAAGATGCCGCGGCTCACTATCATGCACCATCGCGGGGCCAGGATATAAGTAAGATATTGAAAAAAAGGCGGCATACTTTCAATCGGAAAAATAAAACCTGATAATAGCAGGGTGGGCAGGAGCCCGGAAATAAAGGATAATTGCATGGCCAGTTGCTGCTGCCGGGTAATTACGGAAATCAGCAATCCCTGCGCCAGGCAGAGACAGAGAAATAATAATATCCCGGCCATAAAAAGCAAATGGTTTCCCCGAAAAGGCAGTCCGAATTGAAAGCGGGCGATCAGATATACCAAGCCGACGCTGACCAGTACCAGACCCAGGTAAGGAGCCAGCTTGCCGAAAATTATTTCCAACGGGCGCACCGGCGTGGAGAGCAGGAGCTCCATAGATCCGGTTTCCCATTCCCGGGCCACAGTCAAAGCCGTTAGCAGAATCGATAACATGCCGATAACAACGACTACCAGGCCTGGAACTACGAACCAACGGCTGTTCTGTTCCTGGTTAAACAGGAACCGGGTCTGCAGGCTGATAGGCTGAACCAGGCGGCTATGGCTGAATTTTTTCCGGGCTGCCTGCTGGATTCCAATTAAATATCCACTGATAATACCGGTGGTGGAATTATCAGCGCCATCCAGCAGCACTTGTGCCGTTGCCGGCCGGCCGGCGGCCAGATTATTTCCGAAACCGGGTTCAATGATTATTACACCCTGGGTCTGCTCGGCATTAAGATACATCTGGGGGTCGCGCCCCGGAGCAGCCGGCTCGATATTGAAGAAGCGTGAACTCGTAAAAATTTTCAAAAATTCACGTGAGGCCCGGGTGTTATCCCTGTCCGCCGCGATCATATGAATATCTTTTACATTGAAATCAATAGCATAACCGAAAAAGACGACCAGCAGTATTGGCAGACCCAGGGCGGTTGCCAGGGTAAATGGATCCCGGCGTACATGCTTGGTTTCTTTGCGAACCATTGCCCACGCCCGGCTGAAACGAAATCCCGCGCTCATGTCCGCCCGCTTTCCACCAGGCGAATAAAAACATCTTCCAACGAAGGTTGGATAATCCTGGTTTTTAAACTCTTGGGCATAGTCCGTGCTATTTTTTTCCAGGCGGTCTGGTTTTGAACTAATACATGGTAACGCCGGCCATAGGGCTGTATACTGCCAACCCTGGAATCAAGCTTTAAATTCTCCACCCACTGCCGCGAACTTCCCAATTCAGGGTTAATCTCTATAAGCGGCTCCGGGAAGGAAGCGGCCTTGAGCCGTGGGGGAGTGTCCAGGGCTATGATCCGGCCTTCCCGCATCAGGGCGATCCGGTTGCACTGCTCGGCTTCTTGAAGATAGTGAGTGGTTACGAACA
>DAOVYW010000222.1 GCA_030635415.1 Candidatus Firestoneibacteriota bacterium | reverse complement strand
CTCACCGTATAATAATCCATCCGGAGTCCGATATGCTTCCCAATTATAGCGATCCATGATGGTCTGGGTAAGCCGCTGAATCTCAGGATCGTCCGGGAAAGCCTGCTGTGTCACAATCAGGTCGGCATACAAATTCCCGGCATCGATCAGAGAGTTGGCCGCTTCCATGGGTTGAGGAATGCCCTCCTCATCCAGCTGGTTGAGCCAACACTTGGTATATGGCATACCGTGCTGACTGTTTTTTTCCTGATAACTCTCAAGCGTTATTAAAGCTTGCACAACCCGCTCCCTGCTTTCCGCCGGTTCCATCCAACCTTCGGGGCCGGCGACCGACCATAGGGAGAGCGCCTTTCCAACATTGTTAATTGAAGTATCAGCAGAACGAACGCCATTTTCAACTCTATCCACCGGCCAACCGGTTTTCGGGTCTACCATACTATTGAGTTGCGCAATTCCTGTGTCCTCTATGCCGGCCAAGGCGGCTGCTTGTTCTGCTGTTATTTGTGTCCGTTCGGCCCGCAATTCAGAAATAGGCGCGAAATCCTTTTCCTGTGCAAGTGAGGGGTCTTCGTAAGCCCCCACTGCAAGCAGGGTTTCGCGGACCTCCCCTATCTCATCCGTATCTCCCTCTGCCTGTATGATTGGCATTGTTGCTAAATAACTACTTAGATATATAATAAGCAATACCAGCATCGGAGTTAGTGATAGCATTACGGCCCAACCGTGTTGGGCATAAGCCCCGGTTTTCGCGAAGAAATTATTCTGCTTTTTTTCCCATTCCGATCCAAGAATTCTCATCATTATCATTTCATGTGCTCTCAGAAAGGACTGCAGCCAAACGGAAGACGCGGCTTGTTGCTTAATATTTTGTCTAAATTCCATATAGGCAGCTGAAATGCTCTGTCCCAGCTTATAGCGCAGACTGCTTTCCCGGCTTGCTTGTTTAGCTGCCAGTTGTTTTTGAAAAGCCACTTTAGCTTTAGCTATGTCTACCAGGATTGCATCTTGCGGCTTGCCGGTTTCTAAAGACGTCTCCTTCAGCCAATCCCGCCACTCGTCCATAGCCGGAGTTATCTTAAATTTACCTCTCGCTATGGCGTTGACCGCGGCCTGATACTCTTTCTGATCTGCCTGCATTTCGTCCTGCGCCACCTGCATCTCGCGTATCCAGTCAGCGCGGGTATATCCGCCTTCAACTGCTTTCTTGGTCCATGCCGTAATATCTTCCTTAGTGGGGGAGGTGTCAAATATTTCCTGGAAGTCAACTTTCAGCAACGGGGCGACATCCAAGGTATGCATCTGAGCCATTCGCTTAAGCAAAAGATGGGTAAGTTTGTCCACGCCCTCGTTGTCGGCTATTCTGCTGATTGACTGCAGCGCGGTAAAAGCAAGCTGGTCCGGTTTGTCAATTCCACGGGGAATGTCGTATTGGCCATCCAGGAAAAAATGGGCTTGATTGTGTATTAGTATCTTTTCAATCCCGGCGTCGTCAAGTATACGTGAAGCGCCCAGCCGTTGATCCATAACCGCAGCCATTGCGACCAGGTTATTAAAAGCCAAGGCGCGGATATCGTGGTCGGGGTCTGCGAGCAGGTCCACTATTTTTTCCATCCTGTGGTAATTAACCATGCCGGGATTTTTCTTGATCAGGTTAAGATGCGCTGTTAAAGCCATGGAAAGGGCCTGGCTGGCGTTAACTGCCTTTATTCCGTCCAGATGACCTCTACGGTGGAATTTATCAAAATAAGAGCGTATTTCCCGGTAGGCGGCGTCATTGTTATCCAGGGCGGCGTGCAGTCTTGAAAGTATATTTTCTGCTTTTAGTTCATCAATATCCAGTTGGGCGAATCTTGTGACTATATGCGCGTTTTCTTTGGTTATCACAATACCCTTGGTTCTCAAGTATGCGGCGGTCAGCTTTGGTGTTTCTGGACTAGGGTCTTTCTTCCCGAAGAAGAGAGTATTTCTGGCCACGGGCATCGCTATTATGACTAGTCCTCCGGCCAGGACCGCAAGCGCTGGAGCAGGCAGAATGGCGGGAAGCAGAAAGGCCAGCAGGCCTAGGTAAGTTACATGCAAGCCGATTATTACGATGAATTTTTGGGAAGCGTTTAAATCGAGGAATAATCCGAGGGTTTGGCTAAAGATATATTTCATTTGAGCTTGGTAAGCGTAAAATTCTCCCGCCAATTTCCCGGGAGGGGCGCGGCCGGACTCAACATACTGTTGGGCCTGCTTCAAATGCGCCTGCTCATGCGTAAGGATTAATCGTTGAATAAAGCGGGGCAGTTGGGAAAGCCGGGCCAGGTTGGCAACTATTTTTCCGCTGCTCTCGTCAAAATAAGCGATCTCCTTCTTGGCATCCGCCACGGTACTCATATCCATGATTTCTGTAGCTTCCCAGCCGTCGAGTAATTGCGCTTTCTGGTTCTCTGTCAAGGTTTCTAGAGCAGGTACGCTGCGGGTACGCCACATATGCATTCCCATAATCAGGAAAGGAATGCCCATCAGGGGATTAACCACTGCGCCTATAAAACCCAGTATCCCGCAAGCCGCCGTCCATCCCAGTCCCAAGCTCATCAGGCCACTCAGGCCGGCACTGCCAAAGTAAATGCCGGCCAGGGAAAGGCCGGTGCCCAGAGCAGCCAGGGTGGTAACCGCTGTCACGCCGCGCTGCGAGATCGGGCGGACAGGTTCTCTTTCTGCTTTAGACGCGCGCGCAGCTTTATCCCGGCATTGTTGGTAAGCGAATGCAACTTTCCGCAATTCTTCAGCCGCCTGCGCCGAAGTTATTTCCTTACTCCGATCAAGATATATCTCATTGCTGTCTATATATTTTTTATGCAGCTCAGCTGCGGCGTCCAGACATCCGCGAAAACCCATGCCCGCCAGCAATAAATATACCTCTCCCAGGCGGTACATTGCGCCATAAAATTCCGCCCGGTTGTTTTCGCCTTCTGCCCACTCGAGCAATTTTTCGGCTTCTTTAAGATAATAGCGCTGATCCAAATCCGGAAATCTTTCGCGGACAATTAATAAGGTGCTCTCTATAATTTGCAAACCGTCCTCTATCGCCTGCAATTTTCCTTCTTGGCCTATTAAAGCCGCTTTCGCTCTCCAGGCACTCCGCTGCGTGTCAGGAGTAAATCTGACTAAAAAGGCATTGGCGGATATTATTCTTTGCAAACTTCTATCCAGTCTCCCTCGTTGATATTCCAATTGCGCCAAACCAAGCTGCCACTCCGCAATTAAAAAAGCCATGCTATCGTCCAGTGTTGGCTGCCAGGAGGGGTCGCCAAATAAAAAGACTCCGTTGCTGGCCAGGTAATTAATCTGTAAAACATCAGCCCGCAACTTTGATTCTTCACCGCAGCACCAGGCATCCAGGTCTATGATTTTCTTTCCTGGGGACACTTCTT
>DAOVYW010000136.1 GCA_030635415.1 Candidatus Firestoneibacteriota bacterium | reverse complement strand
TGCCAATATTTCCGAAGCCATATGTTTGCAATTTCTCGTTAATACTCCGGCCAATTCTTTTTCCTGTTTTCTGAGTTCCCCATACTTAATATATAATTCTTCTTTCCATAACGCATACTTCTCACAGCCATTCAACCAATTCTCAAATACATTAAAATCAAATAAAGGTATTTTATTGTCATGCAGACTCTCGCTACCGACTATTTTTAGACAAATTTGTGTTAAGTTTTTACATTTCCGAAGAAATGAATCTCGCTCATTACCATCAGGCACATCCGCGGCTTTGTCCAGCAAATTCAACCTTTCATCCATCAGCATAAATAAAAACTCGCGGCGCCGCATGATTGGTTCTTTTCCATCCATAAGCTTATCAACAAGCTTCGCGCGATTATCATTCGCCGATTTCCTCCATCCCCGGTATTCTTTTCCAGTCAATACTTCCGGAAAATCCAAAACCCGGAAATAATATTCCGGATTATATATTCTCATCCTCGCGGATGTATCCATTTCATGTATTATTCTCCCTAATCCTCTGAACATGTTATACTGTGCCTCGTTTAAAAAGCGTTTCATTAAAGCTTCAAATTTTGTAATTTTTTCTTCATCAGATAGATGTGCCTCAACTAATTTACGTTTTCCTTCATTATTTTCATCTTCCGAATCACCCCATAAATTAAATTTGCTTCCCTCGCGTATAACTTTAATAATTTCAGCATATTTCCTTTTCAGTAAACTCGCCAAGTACATTGCCGGCCAGTTAAAATCCTCCGTATCATAACGACCTGACATAATGGCTTCGAACGCGTTAATTTCAAACAGATACAGTTTCAATGCTCTTGGGTTGGACGGCAAATCATCTTGCAGACCCAGAACAATCTCATCCTGTACATTTTGGCAAAATGAATTATTCAGAACATCCTCTAAAAACATTGCACGATGTTCCCGGCGCGGTTCCGGCACCTGAATCTTCAATTGAAATATTTTTTCCAGAAAATCTTCCGGTTTCATAATTTTATTTTTAAGTCTCATAATACGGCAGGTATTATCCCAGTCAAGAGCGAAAATAAACACACAGCCTGTGATATTCAGTATCTCATGTACGGTTGTGAATATGTCATATGTCACTTCAGGCAGACAGCGGTCAAGATCGTCAATAAGCACCAACAGTTTCTTCCCCTGCAATTCCTTTTTGATAACTCTTTCCACATGTTTCCTTGTTTCTGGCAACTTCCCCTCAATTTTCGCGGCTAAAAGCGTTTCAAAAAGAAGTCCGACCTCATGCAGGCCTGCCAGTTTTCTAATTAAATTATTAAGCCAACGAAAAATCCTGTTTTGCTGCAAGGGACCGAATGGCACACCCTGGTATTCGGCCATCCCGGCATCCATAGCCTGGATGAAAGCCTTCCACATCTCATCTTTTTCAATATATTTCCAAGGAGAGAAATTAACTACCGCCATCTTACGATCACACGCATATTCCGCCATAAAATTCAAACAGCTTGTTTTTCCGCAGCCCCAGGGGCCTACCAAAGCTATTTTCTCAAACCGCGTTTTTTCAGCCACATCAAGCGCCTGCCGGACAAAATATTTCCTTTCAAAACGATCCTGCTCAAGTCGTTGCAAGGCCTTATCAAATCCCTGTTCCATCTTCTTCTCTGCAGGCGAATATTTGGGGTATGCCAGAATCTCTAAGATAATCCAGCCTGCCGCGACCATCATTATGAAGCGCCAATTCTCGGACACGCTCGTTAAGTATCCAAGCAGAGGCACGAATAATAAACCACCTATCAGCAAAAAGCTCACAAGTTTTCTACGTAAAAAATACCAGACCCAATGATATTGCCAGATACCCACGGCTAAAATAATACTTATATATAAAAACCAATGTATCTTCTTTATAATTTCAGGTAGTTTCTCCCCAAATAGATTTATAGTTTTAATTGCTGCATTATATACATCATTGTATACGTCATTCCAGGGAAGAAGGATATAGGCTATAACCAGAAAAATAAATATCAGAGAATATCGCCATCTTTCTTTCAAATATTTCCTGATGTTTACAATAAAACTCGGTTTAATTTCATTTTTCTCTTTCGCATTTGTATTCATTAAACACCCACAAATGATTAATTAGTTACGGTACTAAAAACACCGTAGCACAATTCATAAAAAGAGTAACCATCAGAATCAATGTTGTCATCTTAGAACCCGGCCTGTCCTAGATGGTTTAGTCCAGGGCTTTCGCCAGGGCAACACCTTGGTTGTTATTCCGGCATGATTTTAGCAGGAATCCAGCGCCTCACCCAGCCAAATGACGGACTGGATTGAAAGCCAGAAACCAGGGTTTGCACATTTAGTCGATTTTGTCATACGCGCATGTAGTAAGTGGGAATCCAGTAACTTTTAATTCCTTTAAAAACAAAGCCACTGGATTCCCGATAAATGCATTCGGGAATGACAACACAAAAAACAGACTAATTTCTCTGGCTTCTAGTCAAGCACCAAATAAAATATCCTATTCCAGCCAGCCAGGCTCCGCCCCAAAACATGTTCCATACTCCCAGCCCGGAAAAAAAGCTGGGAAATAATGAAGGCGTAAAACCTAGAGCCTTCCAGAGCAGCAATTTGGGTGATAAGTAACGTAATATCGGCCAGGCGGCGCAAATCCAGGCATAACCTATGCCGGCCAAAAGTATAGCTCCGGCTGTAACGCGGGTCGCCCGGCACAAATTACGCGCGCGTTCCCATCCCAGGGGAATTAGAAGCATAAGCAAGACAGTTCCCGGAATCATCTGGCGCGAGAAGAGCGCCGAACTTCCGCTGAAATCTTCAAAGGCAACATATAATAAATACTGCACCAGAAAAACAGCAACTATTACCATGGCGGCCCGATGATTCCGCCGAAAAAATAAAATAAGCCCGGCCCAACCCAGGATCAAGGCCGGCGAAGTCGCAAAGATGCCAAAATCCCGATCAACCCAAAGTCCCATGGCATTACGCAATCCCAGCCAGGACCAGGGCTGATGAAAAACACCGTACGAAGGATCACTGGAAAAGTTAAAACCAAAGACATGATTGAAAAAAAGCACAAAACATAGGGCCGAAGCCATAATTACTGTTCCGGGAAGGAGTAATTGCCGTACTTTGCCGCGCGGAGTCAGGCACAGTAAAATCCCCAGCAGAATGGAAAGCACAATATATTTCGGAAAGAACCAGGGCAGCAGCCCGGCCGCCAGTGCGGTCCCCCATACTCCCTTCCTTCCTCCCTGGAACCAGAACCATACTCCCAGCAGCAAAACCAGAGTGGCGGGAAGTTCAGTATAAATCAGGTCAAAATAAACTGCCAAAGGCACGCTTAATACTGCCACAGCCCAGACGGTTATAGCTTGGGACCGGGAAAAACCGAAGCTGAGGCCCAGATGATACAAACTCAGAGCTATGCTGGCGGCAAATAAAATGATTATTATAACCGCGCCCACCCTTCCCAAAAGAGCATATCCGGGAAGAACTACTAAAGATACCAGAGGGAAATGTTTGGAAATCATTTTTTCCCTCTGGCCCGGCGGGGTGGAATGATGAAAATCCATTTTCGTGGCCGGATAAAATTCCCGAAAGTCCTTTTGTCGCATATTGTCCGCTAAATCCAGGTCACCCTCATGCCATAGACTATGCGTCATTAGCAGGTAATGTGGTTCATCCCCGGTAGGCGGATAAACCGTAGTAGTCCAAACCCCCAGCGCCAGGTAAAAAAACACAGCTAAGAAAAAAAGATGCCAGCCTCGGCCGGACGCGTGATCCGATTCCGGCATTTTTGTCCGCGCGAGTAACCTTTTTACTCCCCAGGTCATTTTCAGGAATAACGGCAAGGTCCAAGCCGGCCCGGCCCAGAGCAATAATATATATCCCGGTGGCGGAAGTTCGATAAATTCCTTTTGCCATGGAAGTCGTACCTGTCCCAGAATATCAAGCTGGAGTCCGCTCCCAAAAGTGTGTATCAGGGGATAAAGTATCAACCCCAAGGGGAGAATGATAAAAGGCAGATCGCATAGCGCAGCTACCCATCCGGCCGGTTGGGAATCAACGCCCAACCATCGTTCCCCGGCCATACGGGTGAGAAACCAGCTTGACCAAGCCAGCAGCAATCCCAGAGCCAGTGCCAGGCCTACTCCTCCGATCCCGGGAAGATGAAGTCTTGATGGAAATCCGGCCTGGAGCAATCCTTGAAACCCGGCAAGATAAATTCCCGCCCCCAAGCCGTTGATACAAATAATAACATATATTATTTTCAACCGGCTTACCCCGGCTCTCATAAGCGTATCGCCAAAAAATATTCTCCTGAAAACCTTCCCAATCCTGTCATTCCGAGGAAACGAAGTGACCGAGGAATCGCTTTAAAAACTCCCCCCATCACCATGCTCCCCGGGAAATAAATTTATATATAGCGAGGTCCTCATTTTCGTAAACCTTCCGGAGTGGTACTCCCTCGGGATTAAAAGACCAGGAAGTTCCTTCCGGTAAAATTATATAGGTAATATTCTCCTCCCGAAGAAATTTAACCGCTTCCAGAATATCGGCCTTTTGATAAAAGTGACGCATGCGCCGGGCCCGTTCCTGCACCTTATATCCCATAGTTTGACCGGAAATAGTCCCCTCTAAATAGGTATTCCGAAATGTCAAGGCTGCCACCAAAGGCGAATCCAGCCAGCGGGGGGATTTACTTTCCCGGAGAGAACCCGGCTTTTCCACCTCCTCTTCCGGAGTGGACCGGGACTTGGGCGTCTTTGGCTCAGACATGACCACGGTTATTTCCTGTAGTTTAACCAGGAGGCTTTTCTTTTCGCGGATTTTATTTTGCCACTGCTTCCTGGCCTGTTCCAAATCGTTCAATCTGGCCTGAACCGCTGCCCGGGCCTTTTGCGCTTCCCGGATCAAAACCTGCCTTTTTGACATGGCCCGGCTTAAAACTTCAGATAAAGGCGGATCCTGTTTGCCAGGACTTTGCTTTTCTTCTTCTTTTGTGACCGGTTCATTAAAGACCCCGTGATCAGTTAGGCTTAAGGCGGAATCTTCACTCAACTCCTTCTGCTCAAATTCTTTCTCTGGCCCAGCCTCCTTCAAACCCTCCTGATCTTTTGCTCCTGATGCTTCCTTTTGGTTTACGACTTTGGAAGCGGTTTTTCCTTCCAAATCCTCCTCAGCCGGAGGTTCCGATTTCCTCCGGTCTTCCCCCGGTATCCCGGAAACCGAAGTCCTGGTAGAACCAACAGCCTCGGCGATATTTTTTTTAAGGCCCTCAATTTTTATGTCGGCTTCATCCTTTTGTGAAGATTTGAGTGCCAGGACATCCTGGGCCAGGGCTAAGGCCTGTTTTTTTCTCAAAACCGCCTGCTTGGCCAGAGCTTCCTTTTTCACCAAGGCTTTCAATTTCGATTGAACCTGGGCCAGGATTTCGTTTTGGGCCGGAGGCGTTGGGGATGACTTTTCTTTTGAATCCGGCTCCGAAAGCCGTTCCGCCAACGGGGACTTCGAAGCAACAATGGTACGGGAAGATGAGAGGTTCCCGGCTTCCCGGCGCCAGGCTTTTATGGATGTTATGGCACCGCGGTCCCGTTCATGCTGCCATTGCCGATAGCCCTGCTCGGTTACCAGCTTGTCAGGCAGGGGCGCAAGAATAACTTCATTGCTTCTGGCTGTCTTGCGAAGCCAATCCAGGGCTTCGCATATCTGGGGACTTAGTTCATGCTTGAAATCAATTACCCACCAGGCTTGAATTATACCCGGCAGCCCCAATAACATAAAACCGGCCAAAAAAACCCGGCGCCATCCGGGTTTAAGCCGGTGTGCCCAGATCCAGAATTGCTCGGCCGCCGGCAGAACTGAAATCAGCACGGCATAATAAAAAAAATGTATGGTATTCCACCTCGTTTCAACTTGCACAAAAAGCAGAGACCCCACCAGGGCGCCACCTACCATGAGAGTTATAAAAAGCATAAAGGGGTCCGCGCGGCGCGGATGCCGGACGGTTTTAAACAGGCGGACCAACCCGATGGCCCGTATTCCCAGGTTTCCCACCAGAAAAACCACTAATAAGCCAATCATGATTAGAAGCACCAGCCAAGGTTTCTGGATAAACAACATCTTTAAATCCAAAGCAGTCATAAGCGCCATGCGGTCGGGAGCCACTAGCATTGTTCCTAAATTAAACCCGGGCAGAAAACGCAACCAGTCAGAAGCCTTAAGATTGGACGGTAGAAAAACCAGCAGGAAAAGAGGACTTAAGGCCACCCCGGCGATTATCCCCCCCCAATCACGATGAAATTTCAGCATAAGCAAGCCGGTAATAAACAAGGCCGCTATTACCAAGAGGCCGGGATAAACCTCAAACCCGGGCAGCACTCCCCATAACAGAACCAATAGCATTAAGCTGCCCCAGCAGCGTTCCCTTAACCATCGCAAGAGTGCCCATAAACCCATCATTACCAAGGCATAGGAAGAAGAAACTCCGGGATTGAAAATATTAAGCATGGGAGACGAGACCCAGAAAATCGAATCCCAAACAAAATATTTGCCCGCCCCACCGAAAAACAGCGGCATCAGGTAGCCAAAATTCGAGCTGAAAATCGTCAAAGCCGCGGCCAAGTAGGCAATTTTTTTTTCTTTTGACCAGGCCTGGGCTGCAACGAAAACCGTT
>DAOVYW010000236.1 GCA_030635415.1 Candidatus Firestoneibacteriota bacterium | reverse complement strand
TTGGCAGGATCACAATTCGGAATTACTGCCGCAGCAACTGATGAATCTTGGTCTCAAATTCGGCCGCTTTAAAACCGGGACCACCCCGCGTCTGGACCAAAAGAGCATTGATTTTTCCTGCCTGATTGAACAGTCGGGAGACACGGATTTTCTTCCTTTTTCCCGGCAATCATCAAGGAGGCCGTGTCTGGCGCAGGTTTCCTGTTTTATAGGAAGAACTAATGCTAAAACCCACCGGATCATAAGGAACAATCTTAAACGTTCAGCGTTGTACTCAGGCCGGATTACCGGCACGGGTGTACGTTACTGTCCTTCGGTGGAGGATAAGGTCGTTAAATTCCCGGACCGGGAGAGCCACCATGTTTTTCTCGAACCCGAAGGATTGCATACTGAGTGGTGGTATCCCAACGGCATCTCAAATAGCCTGCCTCTGGATGTTCAGGAGACTATGGTCCATTCCATTGCCGGATTGGAAAAGGCAGTGATTGTTCAGACCGGCTATGGCATTGAACATGATTATATTGATCCTACCCAGTTGGAACCCAGCCTGCAATCCAAGCTGATAAAAGGCCTGTTTTTGGCCGGCCAGATTAATGGGACCACAGGCTACGAAGAGGCGGCGGCCCAGGGTCTGATGGCCGGCATTAATGCCGCCCGCAGCATTCAGGCTGAGGAAGCCGTGATTCTGGATCGCTCGCAAGCTTATATCGGCGTGCTAATAGACGACCTGGTTACTAAAGGAACTACGGAGCCTTACCGTATGTTTACCTCCCGGGTGGAATATAGGTTGGTAATCAGGGAAGATAATGCCGACGAGCGTCTCGCGCCGTTGGGCCGTTCTTTGGGATTGGTCAATGATAAGGATTACGCCCTATTTGCGGACGAGGAAAAAGCCATTCAACAGGAACAGGTCCGGCTTAAAAATATCCGCATATATCCCGGCTTGAAAAGTGAGAGCATTCTGAGAGAGAAAAGCGCGCCGCCATTAACCAAATCTATTACATTGAAAGAATTACTGCGCCGGCCTGAGGTCGGATATGCTGAACTCGGCCGGCTTGATCCGGACGCGGCAAAAATTCCGAAAAACGTAAGTGACCGGGTTGCAATCAAGGTTAAATATGAGGGTTATATCCGACGCCAGAACCAGGAAATCGAGAAGTTCAAGCATTTGGAGAAAATGCGTATTCCTCCGGAATTTGAGTATCAGGGGCTGCCCGGACTTTCTCTTGAAATTGTGGAAAAGCTGAGCTGCTTGCGGCCACGGAATCTGGGACAGGCCGGACGAATCTCAGGCGTAACCCCGGCCGCGATTACCCTGCTGATGTTATATATTAAAAAATCCGGAAGTAAATTTTGTGCAAAAGAAACTAACTAGTGCCTATTTCCCGGCCTGTCCTGCCCGTCCTGCCTGTCCTGGATGGTTTAGTCCAGGGGATGATTTAGTCCAGGGCTTCGGCTCGAAATGACAAGCTTAGAAAATTTTTTTTCGTAACCGATACTAACTAACAGGACATTAAAATATTATGAACCAGTCAGTACGCTACCGAAATTTCTCGGCCTATTTAAAAGAACGCTTTGGCAGTCCCACACGCAAACTAAGCCTGAATGCGGGGTTTTCCTGTCCCAACCGGGACGGGAAATTATCAGACCAAGGGTGTGTCTTTTGCGAACCCAGCGCGTTTTCGCCTTTTGGAGGGCCACAGGCCCCGCCGTTAATCAAGCAGTTGCGCCAGGGGATTGAACAGGGGAAAAGCCGCGGGATTCAGAATTTTATCGCCTATTTTCAAGCCTACACCAACACCTATGCCCCAGTGGTGATGCTGAAAGACATATATGATACGATTTGGGCTTTTCCTGAAATCAAAGGTCTGGCGATTGGAACCAGGCCGGATTGTGTGGACCAGGAAATCCTGGACCTAATTGCGGGTTATGCGGAAAAATACGAGGTTTGGATGGAATATGGTATGCAGAGCATCCATGATGAAACCCTGGCTCGGATCAACCGGGGCCATGGGAATGAAGCTTTTCTGAAAGCCGTGAATATAACGCGTGAATATCCTGAATTGAAGATATGCGCACATGTAATTTTAGGCTTGCCCGGAGAGAGCGAAGCATTGGAAAAAGAGACCGCTGAGACCGTGGCAAGCTTACGCCTGGAAGGAATAAAACTGCATCCCTTGCATGTGGTAACCAATACCTCTTTGGCCCAGGAGTATTATCAGGGGCGATACCAGCCGTTGGCCCGGGATGAATATGTCAACCGGGTGGTCCGGTTCCTGGAATGTCTCTGGCCGGAAACAATAATTCAGCGGTTAACGGCCGAGTGTCCGGAGCAAATGCTGGTGGCACCGGATTGGCTGCGGGATAAAAGCGCGGTACTCCGGGAAATCCAGGATAGGCTGGAGCGGGAAGACACCTGGCAGGGGCGTTACATGAAGTTATAAGATGTGAATTCTTTATTTATTAACCACACAGATTTTACCGCTATTACTAATTCTATCATTAAGATAAACATTATAGAGATATATACCAGGCGTGAGGTTTCCCGTATCCCATTCCAGACGGACCGGCATCGAACTTATATTTTTCGAAAACCTGGATATTATTTTCCCGGAAACATTAAAAACTCGGACTTCTACTAAGGCATTGACAGGCTCATGACCCTGGAATTCAAAAAACACTAGGTTGTTGCCTTTAGTTGGATTAGGAAATACTTCAAGCGTTATCTTGGGAGTGGCAGTAGCTGAAGTGTCGGGAGTGGCAGTAGCCGGGGTGTCGGGAGTGGCAGTAGCTGAAGTGTCGGGAGTGGCAGTAGCCGGGGTGTCGGGAGTGGCAGTAGCCGGGGTGTCGGGAG
>DAOVYW010000001.1 GCA_030635415.1 Candidatus Firestoneibacteriota bacterium | reverse complement strand
TTAAAACCGCCCACCCGGTGTTTTTCCAAATATATAGCAGCACGAGCGAGAACAGCGCCAGCTTGGGATTGGTCAGCCAGCCGATATGCGGATCCGCCGCCCCCAGTAGGGCCATAAAGGCATTAAGCAGTCCAAACCCTTGATCCATCATCCATTTCCAAAGAATCGCCGCGGGTACAGTAGGCATTAAAAATGGCAGAAAAAACAGGAATTTCAGCAGACCCTTTCCCCAGCGAAGCTCGTTAATAAATATAGACAGCATAATGGGAATCCAGAATCCTATGCCTACTGCCAAGAAGCAGAACCCTGCGGCATGCCCTAAGGTCCTCCAAAACATTTCATCCTGAAAAGCCCGGACATAATTGTCCATTCCGATAAAAAGCGATTGTCCGGCCGGTTGGTAGTCAAGAAACGAAAGCATCAAACCCTTTAACATGGGGTACCATGAAAAAAGAGAAAAAGCTATAAAGGCCGGCAAAAGAAAGAACAGCGCGGCCCGGTGAATTCTGGTCATGATTTTCCGCCGCTCCCTGACCCTCCCCGGAGCCAGGTAGTTATCCAGCAAAGCCAGTTTGGAAGGCTTTACCGTAATAGACGGTACGGCTTTTGCCATCTTGGGAGGTTTAGGTCTACGGGGCGGTCTTTCCCAGCGTGCTTGAATCCGGTTGCGCCGGGCTTCCTTATACGTAAGCAAATCCGGGGCCGGGCCAGCCGATGGTTTAGTTGCCGGCTCGGTTGGGGCCTGATCCTCCGGCCGGGCCGGAGCCGCGGCTTGCGGTGGTGCTGCGGCTTGCGGTGGTGCCGCGGCTTGCGGTGGTGCCGCGGCTTGCGGTGGTGCCGCGGCTTGCGGTGGTGCCGGCTTCCCAGCATCTTCCACCTTCACAGAAGCCTCATCTGCTCCAGGCGAAGCCTCATCTGCTCCAGGCGAAGCCTCATCTTGCGGCGGCAAGGGGACTTCCGGCCGCCAGGAAATGTCTGTAATCTCTGGAGTTTCAGGAGCGCCATGCACTCCGGGAGGCGGCGCACCGACAACTTTTGATATGATTTCTTCCTCTGCCAGAGGATTTTCCTTTAAAATCCGGGTATCAGCTTCCAATTGGTTTTGCCCACGCAAATCAATAACTGGCTCGGTCTTCTCAGGCTCGGTCTTCTCAGGCGCCTTGACGCCAGACGTGATCTTCTGAGCTCGCATCTGCCTGGTTCGGGGAATCAGCTCTTCCCAGGATGAGTCCTGGTCTAAAGCCGGCACTTCTTCTTGCAGTTCTTCATCCCGGGTAACAATAGACTCCTCTATTTTACCTTGCTGAATACCTTTTCGATAACCAACGCCTGTGATCGCCGGAGCCGGGCGCGGCGGTTCTTCCTTGACTGTTTCCAAAGCCGGAGAGATCTGTTCATCAACCAGGGAAGTGAGCAGATCATTGATTTGATTATCTGTTTGGTTGGACAGCAATCGATCAAAAAAATCCGTTGGTAGTCTTTTTCTTCTTTGGGCTGACATCTCTAAGCTCCCTTATGGCTTGGAAAAATAATCCCGGTTAATCTTATAATTGAAATCCCGCATATAATTCTCCAGGTTCAAATCCTTATCTACGAAAATGGCCTGAAGCGGACCATTATCCAAAGCGTCCTTGACTAAAATCCATTGTTCCATATGCGGCTCATTGCGAACAAACTGAAGTTCTTCATTAACCATGGCGAATCCCGGCACATTTAAAAGGTTGGTGGAAGCTGAAAAAGCCCCTGGAAATACCATCATTTTCAACTCTTTCATCCGCACCCACTTCCAGAGCTGATTGGCGGGAGAGATCTCAAATTCTATATATTTCCAGGCAGCCGCCCGGCGTTCAGGGGAAATGGCGGAATTAATAATATACACTTCTCCGCCGGCATGCGAAGCCCGCAGCCCGGCGGGGCCGGCCGGCAAGGGAGCAATTCCGGCGGCTTTAAAATTCAATCCATATTTATTAATCAGGGTGGGAAGTTGATTGGCCACTCCCATCATCATGGCCACACGCCCCAACGCAAACATCTGCGAAACATCCTCGTGACTGGTTAGATCACTCGGCGGCAGCACCTGGTGCTTCAATTTCAAGTCCCGCAAAAACTTAAGCGTCTCGACTACCGGGACGGTATCCAGTGTGGCCCGCCAACCGCCCTGCGGGTTACGCGCCACTAATTCTCCACCGTTCTGCCAAACGAAATCCATAAAATTCCAGGTATTGGACGGCCAGCCAAAGCCGTATTGCCCCTTTTCGGGAAGTGTAAGGATTTTCGCGTACCGCACCAATTCCTCCCAGTCGCGGGGCGGCTGTTCAGGATTCAGCCCGGCCCGGTAAAATAAATCCTTACGGTAAAATAAAACCGTAAAATAGGTGTCCCGGGGAATTCCGTAAGTTTTCCCATTCACCCTGGCCGGCTCCCAAACCCTTTCTGGAATATAGTCCTTCTGATCCCACTCCGTAATATATTCATCCAGCGGAGCAATAAAACCTTTGCGGGCCAATACGGGAAGGGCTCCAATCCATATGTGCATCACGTCCGGCCCTTTTCCTCCGGCCATGGCGGTTATAAACTCCTGGGGCGAAAATTTGCGTTCTAAGCCCCGGATTTTAATGTCAGAAAATTCCTGTTCAAAACGCAGCAAAGTCTCCTTCCATAATTTACGCGCTTTGACCTGCCGCGCCGGGGGTTTATTCCACACCTCCAGAACCAACCCCTCCTGTGGAAACTCGCTCACGAAATAATAATTCTGGAACCAAATTGCCACCATAAAAATACCCAAGCAGGACAGCCCTAATATCCAGAATATCTTTTTAAACATCCATAACCTTTCAGTAATTATTTTTTATAAAGACTAATTAATTCAGGAGCCTGAGCAATTGAACAATAAAAAAGAGACCGCCATTGGATTTTTTTATTGCTCTATTGGTCAATTTTAAATCGCTCTGGAGTTTGAGCAATTAGTCTATGACTAAATGCTCAAACTCCTAGTGACGAGGCTTTTTGGCCACGCGCCGGATTGCTCTGGTAAGCGCTACAACTACATCGGCATTAAATTGCTGTGTCATTTCCGCCACCCGGGTATAGGTATGCCCCTTGTCCGTCACAACATACTTGGCTGGCAAATTATTCAGTGTATAGGCTATTATGTCCAGGCGGCAACGGCTGCACTTGCAAACATCCTCTCTGGTTTTTAATAATTCATCCAATCCATTTTGTACCGCAGTTTCCATATAATTTTTTAATTTCATGCCTCCCCCCGTTCTCCCGGTTTTTTGCCCACGCTTGAGGCCACCAGGCCGCTACCGGGAAAATATGCCCCTTGCTCCCCAATTGTAACGGGTATGCTTTTCACGGCGTATTGTATCATATAACTTTATCTTTTTTTACAAAAAATATCCTTCCCTTTATTTTTTTATCCCTGAGGTTTCCGCAATAAATTGAGTAAAATCCTCTGATTAAATGGGTCCGGACACAGCCTCTTAAAAAGGGGGAAGTTAAGTAAAAATGTAATTTAATACTCAGATTGGCTTTATTAACGCTGATAAGTCCGACAGGCTCCTAGCATCTATTCTTTCTTCAGCATCTCTAAAATCTGCTCGCCCAGCTCATAGGGATCAAAAGGCTTTATAATATAATCATCCGCACCCTCTTTCAAGCCCTGCTCGGCATCTCCCCGCTGCCCTTTAGCCGTCAGCATAATCACGGGTATGTGTTTGGTTTTGCTATCGGCCTTGAGTCTTTTGCAAACCTCGAAACCGTTGATGTCCGGCATCATAATATCCAAGAGAATCATATCCGGCTTGATTTCCGGGACTTTTTCCAGCGCTTCCTGTCCGGAAAAGGCTTCGACCACCTCAAAATTTGCCATCTCCAGTGAAATTTTTACCAGTCTAACAATATCCGGCTCATCATCTACTATCATAACTTTATATTTTTTCATCTTAGCCCCCTCAGTTCCCGATCCGATGATTTTGACTCCTACCGCCTAGGATCTCGTTGGACTCTAGTGCTCAAAATCCAATTTTGTACTTAAGCCCAACCGGCTCCTAGAAAACACCCTAATTTTTATTTTCGGATGAAAAATCAGGGAACTTGAGTCACAGAGATTTTTTATTGATAAAGTTTATGGCTGCGCAGATACTTTATCACAGACTCAGGAACCAGGTAACGCACTTCGCGGCCGGCTCGCAGCCGGCTCCGGATATTCGACGCCGATATGTCCAGCAGGCTGACCGGAAGAAAAATAAGGGTTTTTCCCAGTGACCTGAAGGCCGGGGAGGCAGGTTTTTTTTTCACGGCCGATATTTTTACCCCGGGGCGTGAGATCACCACTAAGCGGGCGTACTCGGAAATTTTTTGCGGCTGGCGCCATTTATCTATCTTAGCTATCTGGTCGGATCCCACGATTAAATATAATTTATTAAAAGGATCGGCGCGGGCGAGTTCGGATAAGGTGTCCACTGTAAAAGACTTTCCGGCCCGCCGGATTTCCATATCCGAAACCTCAAACCGCGGATTATCCGCTACCGCCTGTTTGACCATAGCCAGACGGTGGTTCGCAGAAGCACGGGGCGCGCAGCGGTGCGGCGGACATCCGGCGGGAATAAACAAAACCCGGTCCAGCGCCAGTTTCTCCGCCACTTCCTGGGCCGCACGCAAATGACCGATATGTATGGGATCAAAAGTCCCGCCAAAGATTCCAATACGCATTATTTCCGCCTCTGTTCTATTCCCGTATCTGTCCCTGTCCGCGAACAATAAATTTCGTGGTTGTCAGTTCGCGAATTCCCATTGGTCCACGGGCGTGCAGCTTTTGGGTGGAAATACCGATCTCCGCTCCCAGGCCGAATTGTCCGCCATCCGTAAAGCGCGTCGAGGCATTTACCAGCACCGAGGAAGCGTCCACTTCGCGCAGCCAGCGCTCAGCATGCATATAATCCGAGGTAACTATCGCCTCTGAGTGACCACTGCCATATTGGGCGATATGATCCATAGCCGCTGTCATGTTCTCTACTACACGCACCGCTAAAATCATGTCCAGATATTCCGTCATCCAATCATCTTCCTTTGCCGGTTGGGCGGCCGGATAAATTTCCCGTGTACGCTGGCATCCCCTCAGTTCCACCCCGGCCTCGCTAAAACGGGACAGTAGGACAGGAAGGATCCGGGGTGCCACCTCGGCATGCACCAGTAAAGTCTCAGCCGCGTTGCACACTCCGGGACGCTGCACCTTGGAATTAACAGCGATTTTCACCGCCATCTCCATATCAACCGGCGAATCAATATAAACATGACAATTACCATCGCCGTGCCGAATCACCGGAACCGTGGCTGTACGAGCGACCCACTGCAAGAATGCTCTTCCGCCCCGGGGAATAACGCAGTCAATCAAGCCATCTAAAGTAATTAATTCAGTCACAGCCTGACGGTCGGTTGTCTCTACTACCTGAACTGCTTCGGACGGCAGCCCGGCGGCCTGGACCGCTTCAGTCACGCATTGCCCAATAGCCCGGCAACTCCGGATGGCTTCGCTTCCGCCGCGCAGAATGACAGCATTCCCGGATTTAATACAAAGCCCGGCGGCATCCGCCGTAACATTAGGCCGGGCCTCGTAAACCATGCCCAACACGCCCAGAGGTACACGCATCCGTCCCACGCGCAGGCCGTTAGGCCTTACCCTCTCCATCTCCACCTCGCCTATCGGATCCGGCAATTCTATCATCTCCCGCAGCCCTTTAACCATCTCCCGGATACGCGTCCCATTTAAGGTTAAGCGATCCAGCAAGGCACCGGATATTCCCGCCTGCCGGGCGGCTGCCAGATCTTCTCCATTAGCCTTTAATATTTCGGCCTGGCGGCTCTCAATAGTTTGAGCCATATTTTGTAGCGCCAGGTTTTTAGCCGCGGTTCCGGCCGCCGCCATTATCCGGGCCGCCTTTTTAGCTCTCTTGGCCATGGTTTGCAGTTCTTCGCGAATGCTCATGAATAACCTCCTACTCTAACGTCGGTACGATTTACTTCAAAAGTGCCAGGTCGTTGCGACGAATTATTTCATCATTGTTCTTATATCCTAAAATACGCTCGATCTCCTTGGTTTTGACTCCGCAGAGCCGCTCAATCTCGTCTGAGGCATAATTTACCAGACCGCATGCGAATTCGCGTCCGGCTTGATCCCTTAGCCCCACGCAATCCCCCTGTTTGAATTGCCCTTCCACGGATAAAATGCCTGAAGGCAGAAGACTTCGGCCCTGTTCCTTCACGGCCGTGCCGGCGCCGGAATCCAGAAGCAGAGCTCCCTTCCGGCGCAGCGCAAACGCAATCCAGCGTTTACGCGCCCCCAGCTTATCTCCCCGGGGATAAAAAATAGTGCCAATTTCCCGGCCGGAAATAATAAGCGGCAGAACATGCTTCCTTTGGCCATTGGCTATCACCAATTCCTCTCCCATACCGGTAACCATCTTAGCCGCCTGCAGCTTAGTCGCCATGCCCCCGGTGCCTAAATGATTAGTGGTGGCAGCCGCCGCCAGGTTCTCGATTTTTCGATCGATTTTCTCCACCTGGGAAATTAAAACCGCATCCGGATAATAACGCGGATCCCGGGAATATAAACCATCTACATTTGTCAGTACCACCAGGCAATCTGCTTCCGCCATATTTGTGATATGCGCGGAAAGCACGTCATTATCGCCGAATTGTATCTCCTCCACTGAGACCGTGTCATTCTCATTAAAGATAGGAATCACGCCTTGTTTTAATATTTCCAACAAGGCGTTGCGGGCGTGGGAATACCGCTGTCGATTGTGAATATCTTCCGCAGTCAGAAGCACCTGGGCGGTTATCAAGCCTTGGCGCCCGAAAACCCCGGCATAAGCCTGCATTAAGCGCGGCTGACCGATGGCGGCCAGAGCCTGTTTAGCGGGAATAGTACGCGGACGTTCCCTGCTTTGTAAAACCGCCATGCCCGCGCCAATCGCGCCGGAGCTGACTAGTATCACTTCCCGGCCCTGGCTGTGTAACTCCGCGATCTCCCGGGCCAATTTGGAAATAAAAGCGGTATTCACTCCGCCGCTCTCCCGGGCCAGCAGTGCGCTGCCGATCTTTACTACCAGGCGTTTAGCATTTTTCAAAAGTTCTCTGCGCTGCATGCTTTTCTCCGAATGCACTCTTTGCCGGATTTTTTCCATACACTAATACGGGGTGCTGTTTTTCAATCCTTATAAAAGGTGGATCTACCACCGATTATCGCGGCCGCTCACGTGGTCATAATATTACGCCGCAGAATTATATTACATATCTTCCCGATAATAAAACTCTTCTTTTTTACCCACCTTTACAGTATCCCCGGAAACCGCTCCCTGTTGCTTAAAAGCCGCGGTTATTCCCAGACGGTAAAAAATGTTTCGAAGTTTGGCTACTGCCTCTTTATTATCAAAATCCGTCATAGCGACCCATTTCTCCGGCTCGCGTCCCTTAAGCTGCCAGCATCCTGATCCCAGGGATTCCAGTGTAAATCGGGGTTCAGGTCCGGTTCGTGGTTTAACCTGTGGGGGGAAAAACGGAGATTCAACCGGAAGCGATTTGAGCAGGATGTAAGCCCGGCGGGCTAACTCCAGAACACCTTGGCGGGTAGCCGCTGAGATGACAAAAACTTCGCGCCCGCCTTTTTTAAACTTGCGCACCAGCGCGTCAAGCTCTCCCGGCTTGATAACCAAGTCGGCTTTATTCAGGGCGATTATCTGGGGACGGTTGGCTAAATCCGGGTGGTAACTCGTCAGTTCGTGATTTATGGTCTTAAAAGCCTGCAGCGGCTTTACTTCCGGGAATCCGATATCCACCAGGTGGATAAGTAATCTAGTGCGTTCGATATGCCGAAGAAACTCGTGACCCAATCCCTGGCCCTGGGAAGCCTTCTCTATCAAGCCCGGAATATCAACCATTAAAAAACCAGCTTCCCCACCGATTTTCACCTGCCCGAGGTGCGGGGTCAACGTAGTGAAGGGGTAAGCCGCAATTTTAGGCCGGGCCGCGGAAAGGGAGGATAAAAGCGTGGATTTTCCGGCATTGGGAAGACCGACCAGTCCCACATCGGCCAGCAATTTTAATTCCAGAACAAGTTCCTGTTCTTCCCCGGGCTCGCCTTTCTCCGCCAACTTCGGTGCCCGCCGCAGGGCAGTGGCAAAGTGTACATTCCCCCGGCCGCCACGTCCGCCCTTGGCCACTACCTCACGCTGACCAGGCCGTGTCAAATCCACGACCAGTTCGCCTTCCCGCGTCAGCACCACTGTTCCTACCGGCACCTGGACTATACGCTCTTGTCCCTGTTTCCCGTATTTTTTCTTCCCCATACCCGGACTGCCCGGCTGCGCCTTATACTCTCTGCGATAAGAAAAATCCAGCAGCGTGTTTAAGCCCTCCTCCGCAACAAAAACCACGCTTCCCCCACGTCCGCCGTCTCCGCCGTCCGGCCCGCCCAAGGGGACATATTTCGCCCGGTAAAAATGCGAAGCACCGTTTCCTCCGTCCCCGGCCTTTACTCTGATTACTGCCCGGTCGATAAAATTTTTTTTTGCACCCATAAAAAACTCCTAAAATAAAAAAAGCCCCAAGGCTTTCCTCGGGGCTCTGGAAAACATTTTAGATCCTAGGCATTCTGAATCCCCTCAGCTGCTGATCCTTCCGCCGAAATGCCGGGAACTCCGGCCGGCACGGGAACTGTTTCAGAAGTTACAGCTGCCAACTCAGGTTTTGGTGCTTCCACGGCAATAACTGAAATATAGCGCCGCCCTTTCTCCTGACCCAGGTATTGCACCTGGCCATTTATCTTGGCGTACAAGGTATCATCCTTGCCTTTTCCCACATTCATTCCGGGTTTAAACCTAGTGCCCCGCTGGCGGACCAGAATACTGCCGGCGCTTACTAATTGCCCGCCAAAGCGTTTGCAGCCCAGTCTTTGGCCGGCTGAATTCCGGCCATTATGTGAAGAACCCTGTCCTTTTTTATGTGCCATGAAAAGCCTCCTACTTTCCCGTTACTACGTCGAGAATCTTGATCTGGGTATAATACTGCCGATGCCCCCGCAGCGTGGCCGAATGCTTACGGGGTTTATATTTATAACTAATTACCTTGGCAGCCCGGGCCTGACGCACTACCTCGCCAATCACTTTGGCGCCCTCCACAACCGGCCGGCCGATAGTAACCTTCTCCCCGTCATGCAGAAGCAGGACCTTATCTAACTCAACCGTTTTACCGCGCTCGGTATCCAGACGCTCCACTTTAAGCAGAGCCCCTTTATCTGCTCTATACTGTTTTCCACCGGTTTCAATCACTGCATACATAATTAATCTCCTCCTGCTATCAATTGCCTGAAAACATCCTCATCCCAACCCTAACAGTTCATTCTGAATCAGCCGGTTCCGTTCTGCCAGCTAATAATTTATTTGGTTAAAAAGAGAAACGGTAATATACATTAAATAACTAAGCAAGTCAAGCTTGAGAACCTCTTTTTTTTTTGAAAATGATTACTACTTTATTAAAAATACTGTAGTATCATTGAATAAAAAAATAGTAGCACCTGTCGGACTTAGGCACAAAAGCGGGTTTTAAACACTTCCCCCTTTGAAGAGGCTGTGTCACAATTCGAAAAACGTGATGGCCGCGCTCCCTTCGGTCGCTCGCAATGACTGTTTTTAAAGGATTTTCTGTCATTGCGAGGAGCGTAAGCGACAAAGCAATCTCTAAAACAGGCATTATGACACAGCCTCGAAAAAAGGGGATAGCGGGGGATTTTATCCCCCTGCCTCAAGGAGATCATCATGCTGCTTAAAATAGGCCTTCAATTACTGATAACCTTCTTTATTTTTACCGCCCCGGCATGGGCTCTGACCAGCAACACTTCCGGGTTCTCCCTTTTCGCGCTTTTTGATCTGGGCGGACCCTTTATGTGGATCCTACTGGTTTTTGCCATTATCTCCCTGGCTTACATTTTGGAGCGTTTCTGGCATTTTTCCCAGCATAAATTCGGGATCGAGAAAGATGTCGGCGATTTTATTGAAAACTTTAAAAAAGGCGAAAGCAGCAGGCAACTTGAAGATTGGGCGGAAAAGCATCCTAAAAATGATTTGATGCATATCATGGCTTTTGCCAATTCCAAACGGCAGGGAGAGAGCGAAAAAGTCGAGAAAATCATCGCGGCTAAACTGGGAGTGGTCATCTCCCGGCTGGAGCGCGGTTTGAATGTACTCTCCTCCATTGGCAGCCTGGCTCCGCTCACCGGATTCCTGGGCACGGTTTCCGGCATGATCAACGCCTTTCGAACGATTGCCAATGCCGACCAGGTCAACGCGCGTATGGTGGCGGGCGGTATTTTCGAGGCCCTGATCACAACCGCTTTTGGATTGATCATCGCTATCATCACCATCTCCGCTTACAACTACTTTGTTCATAAGATCAGCAACTTTACAAAAACCTGCGAGGAACTGGCTAATGAATTTCTGGAAACCCTTGATTAATCGTGACAAGCCGGCCGTTTGTCAAGGCCTGCCAATAGTGACCGGCCCCAGGGCGGCCCCATCATGAAAATCAAGCGTCTGGCCCAAATATCATCGGAAATCCCGGTAGCCTCCATGTCCGACATTGCCTTTCTGCTTATTGTCTTTTTCATGATTGTGGCTGTATTCTCCCTGGAGACGGGATTATCGCTTAGACTTCCGGATAAGGATAAACCACCTTTAAAAGTTTCGGACCAAAAAATTATTGAGCTGCGAATTTCCAGGGATAACTCGCTTAAATTAAATGGGGACTCGGTTTCACTGGAAGAGTTAGGCGATTATCTCTCTCAACCCGTGTCCCGCAACCGCCAATTCGTCGCCATCCAGGCTCATGCCAAAAGCCAATACAAAACCGCGGTCCTGGTAATCGAGCAATTTAAGCGCAACGGCTTTGATAAAATATCCTTAAAAAAGCAGAGGCCATGAAACTTAATAATAGTTACCGTATCGTGAGTATCATTCCCGTGGCTAGTATGTCGGACATAGCTTTCCTGCTCCTGATATTCATGCTCCTGTCATCACTCCTTGCTCCCTCGCCGCCCCTGCAAGTGGCTCCGCCTCAGGTGCCGAACACGGCCGAAGTCAAAGTGAAAAAAGGCACGCGGATTTATCTGGATTCTTCCGGATATATTGCGGTTAATGAGGAGCCGGGTTACCTGAAAGACATAACCGCTTTACTGACCCGGCTCTCCCTTCCTAAAGAACAAGTATCCCTCTATGCCGACGCGGAATGTGATTTCGAAAAAATCGATGAGGTCCTGACCGCTCTGAAAGCCCAGGCCTTTGAGAAAGTGACCTTGATCTGCCGGGAAGCTCCGCAAGCGGGAATTCATGACTAGGTGGAATTATGAAAACAAGCTGCGGATTACCCTGGTCGTCTCGGCGGCAATTCACCTAAGTTTGCTCTTTGCTTTTAAAATGCATGTCCCGGGCAACCGTCTCCGGCCTCTGCAAACCACGATTGAATTGATGGACTTTTCGGAAGATATCCCTGCTCCTCCTAAGCCCCGTGAAATCGTGAAAAAAACCGATGATGCGCCGGCTGAAGAGATAGTCGAACAAAAAGCCTCCCTCCCTCCGGCGCCGAAAAAACAAATATTCCTGCCTTTTTATAAAGTTGAACTGCTTCCGGTTTTTAAAACCCGGGTTATCCCGGTTTACCCGGAAAAAGCCCGGAAATCCGGCCGAACCAGCCGGGTAATCCTGGAAGCCTATATTGATGCCCAAGGTTTGGTGCGGCAGGTACGGGTTTTGAAAAGTGGCGGCAAGCATTTTGACCAGGCTGCCATGGCGGCTCTAAAAAAATCAAGCTTTAAACCGGCCAGAATTATGGACCAAAACGCACCGGTTAAAATTCGTATTCCCTATGTTTTCTCTCTGGAAAATTAAGCAAGTTTATGTGGGACGGTCTTAAGATAAGATTCTGCTGCCAAATCCCCTAAGAAGTCATTGCGAGCGACCGTAGGGAGCGTGGCAATCTGATTTTATCCTTATAAAATCGAGATTGCTTCGTCGCTGTTGCTCCTCGCAAAGACAGTAAAAGAGGTTTTCATTTCACGGGGTCAGCTAACACGCCCAAGGAAAAGCAATCTGATTCATCTGTCTCCTTAAATATAATTTGATAATTTTTACTTCTGTAAGCCGCAACCGGCGCGGAATAAAGCATTGATGCTTTTGGGCAGAAATGATATATTTATTTGGAAATAGAAATTACTATCAATCGGACCATATCCTTTCCAACACCTTGTCGACGGGCATTGCGTCAAAGGAGCTGCTCTCCCGGATGGCAAGGGGCGGGCAGACTAATATTCTTATACCATAAATTTTATAAGGGAGGTCATATGTCAACCCTTACCTGTCATGGTCGAACCAAGCAACTAACATTAACAAATCCGGATGACACTACCGGGACGCATTCCGCTCACAAAAACGCCCGGACAAGCGCGGAATACACGACCAGCGGATATATCCGAACAACTGCTGCCGCCCGGGATCACATTCGCTCCTGTCTTGTTCTTCTTATTAGTACCCTTTTGCTTGTCGCTTGTGCTTCCTCCCCGGATGTTCACGAAACCCATCCAAGGCATAATGAAAATACCGCTGGGATGTCACTTTCCGGACTGCTCACCCACTCTCCGGGGGAGCACCCGGTTTTATCAAGTGAGCAGGTGGGAAAGCTGTTATCGCTTGAAAAACGGTTACTGTTGAAGCACTTGCAAAAGGCTTTTGACATCGCGGAATGCTCCCCTACCGGAAAAATCCCCTCGCAGCCGGCAGTGATCCTTGCCGGCGTATATGGCGAGGACGAATTTCGGGACGGGATCGAAAAAACATGGCAGTGTGATAAAAAAAATTCCAAAGCGTTGCCCCCTTGTGAATATTATTGTTCATATAAATTTGCACTAAATTATTTGGATATAAAGTTTAGAGGAAAGAATCCCGGCCCTTTTCAGACGGAATTTTACATAGCGAATAAAATCGACAAAATAGCATTCTACCTGGAGAAGCTTACGGAGTCCGATCTGCTCGCTTCTGTAGAAAACAAACATCGCCGTCCCGATATTCCCAAAGCCGTACTGAAGGCCGGCGCCGGCAGCCTCACAGAGCAAATAATTGAGATGAACTATAGACTCGCGATTTACTACTCCTTGGGAATGAGGGGCATGACTATCCAATCAAGAAATTTTCTTCTCGCCGATTTACTGAAAGCTTACGGTCGTGACACCAGCGGAGATGCTGTGGTTAACTTCGCTGAACCTGTTCTTTATCAACTCGCCTATCGACTAAATACCAAACCGTAGGGGCAGGTTCCAAACCTGCCCTCATTTCCAAACCTGCCCCAATGATATAGCCGGGGTGGAGGCGCTTTTATTTTGATTCCGCATTTTTGCCGCGGATGACGATTTGAAAACGCCGTTTAATCTGTTCCCCATTTTCATCAACAACTTCCACTGTATGCCAACCGGTAGTAGTCTGAATAGCTTTATCATGCCGGTCCCTGGTCTCACCAATATATTTCCCATCCAGATACCAAAATATCCGGCATTGACGATCACGGTGGGTCACTTGAATAATGAGTTTTTGTAATTTCTCATCCAAACCGCGAGGTATCCAGATTTTAGCTCTTTCCAAAGGATATACTACATCCATGGCTTGGTCGGTATTAATTGACGGACATTTAGGGTTGTGCGGCGGGATTTTACTAATTCTGTGCCCTTGTTTGCGCATAAAATGCATAATATTCGGCGGATAGACTAACCGCACTTCTTTGGAGTGGTTATTTGAGTCCCAACAACGTGAACAAACTGTGTGGGTTTTATTTTTATCCATATAGTATACTTTATGGTACGGACAGCGCCGGAAAGGCTTATGGTGCCAGGGAATAAGCATCATTTTAGTATCCGGACAATTTTCTGCCGCCATAAATCCGGTATGCCGGCAAATTTCGCAACTGGTGAATTGATTAACCGGTTCTTCAAACCAGGTTTTTCCCGGCTTATGGGGCAAGGCATTAAAACAGTCAAACAACAATGGCCCGGCACAGCGCGCGCCTGACAAATTCGCATTGCCTTCTCCCGTGAAATTCCCCACCCATACACCTATTGTCCACTGCGGACTCGTACCAATTGCCCAGGCATCCCGGCTGCCATAGCTGGTTCCGGTTTTCCAGGCGATCGGACGTTGATTATTAAATTGCTCCCAATAATATTCACTCCCCGGCCTTTTCACTGCTTTGAGTATGTCCAACACCAGATGACACGAAGCGGGATGGATTAACTGACCAGGCCCGGCCTTGCTCCTGCTCCCATCCTTTAGAAGCTGCAATGGCTGAAATCGTCCCTGCTGTCCCAAGCCACGGTAGAGCGCAACCATATCCCATAAGGTCACTTCCGCCCCACCTAAAATCAATGCCAAACCATACTCCTCCGCCGCACGAAACAGGGTGCGCACTCCGCTGCTCTTCAAAAAAAAGCAGAATGAATATACTCCATAATAATTCAGCAAACGAACTGCGGGTACATTAAGGGATTTAATCAGGGCTTCACGGGCGGATACTACGCCCTGAAATATTTTCGTGTAATTTTGCGGAGAAAACCCTTTAAAATGTGTGGGGATATCCTTCATTTGCATATCCGGTAACAGTAACCCCTCATCCATCGCCAAAGCATATAAAAACGGCTTTAAAATTGAGCCGGAAGACCGGGGAGCCTGTACCCCATCCACTTTGCCTTGCGTACTATGGTCATGAAAATCCTGGGATCCAATATAGGCGCGAACTTTACCGGTTTTAGTTTCCGCCGCTAACAAACAAATGTTCTTAATACCATAAGGTCGCAAATACAAAGTATGTCTTCGTACAATTTCGCGGCACAATGCCTGGATGTCCCGATTCAAGGTCGTTTCGATTCTGAAAGTCCCCGGCTGCCGCTTCATCAACCAGCGGGTGGCGTGGGGCGCTGCTACCGGGAAGTGTAATATTTTGCCCGGAGCCGGCTCAGCCCTGGCCAGCTCATAAGCGGATTGATTTATATGTTTTTGCCGCCAAAGTGTTTTCAATACCACATTTCGTTTGCGGATTAACTTTTGACGGTTAACCACCGGCGTTATCAAGGCGGGTGAGTTTGGCAACACTGCCAGGGTGGCAGCCTCTGCCCAGGTTAATGCTTCCGCGGATTTGCCGAAGTATTTCCAGGCCGCGGCTTGATAGCCTCTGATATTCCCGCCATAAGGAGCATGGTCTAAATATAAACGGAGAATTTCATCCTTGCTGTAGTGGGTTTCAATTTTTAGAGTTTGGGCCATTTCCAATAGTTTATTCGGGTAGGTGCGGGATTTGGGAGTCATCATGCGCGCCACTTGCATAGTAAGCGTACTCGCCCCGCTCATGACTTTTTTATAGCGAAGGTTCAGGTAAAACGCGCGCATAAGCGCTGAAGGGCTGATTCCCCGATGGCGGTAAAAATCTTTATCTTCATAGCTCAGTACCGCTTGTTTTAATTTATGGGGAATGGCTTTTCGAGGATCCGGCGGCAGTATCCATTGTTCTTGAGTATTTAAGAATACCCGCAATATTTTCTGGCTTTCATCAAAGATTACATGGCTGTAATCTTTGGGAAAAAGCGGGTTTGGCACCGGAATAACCACGTAACAAAAAATACCCGCCGCCGCCATACCCATGATCCAGCGTATACCGTGGGGTATGTTTCTCCATTTTTTTATCAGACCAAGCTGTTGGCCCTGCACTCTCCGCCTTAATGCCGACAGTTTTCCCGGCATCCGCATAATAACGCTCCGGCATCTTCCCAACCGATCTTATTGCACTACTTTCACCCTTTTTCCCGGTTGAGTGGCCTTATAGTCGATGTCATACATAGCTTCCACCTGCGTTGCCGGTAAAACAAAATCTCCCGCGGTAATAGTATTGATTTTCACGACAAACTCGGAGCGGTCTTGGTATTTGCCCATGGTGAAAAACCACATCACGCGATCGTCACGAATGTCCAGGTAGTCTTCCTGGCCCAGGTTTTTCTTAGCCAGCCATACCGGCAATGGTTCGCCGGTTAAGCGCAAATTTTCAATTTCCCAGCCGGACGGCATAATTTGAACCAGCGCTATATTTTCCAAAACCTGATCCCGCCAGGCATGGTCCCGGCGCACTGTAATGCGCCCGTAAAAACTAGTGCCCTGCTTGAGCGCCGACTCATCCAGAGGAGCGCCTCGCTCGTCAATCCATTGGGTTTGCAAAGATAGGCGGTCTTTTACCACCGCTTCTGCTCCGGACATTAAAGGAATACCGTCCCAATTAAGCGTGACATAAACCTTATCCTGCGTCGTACCGGAAGCGATAACGATTTTCGCGTTTTGTCCGAATCCTTGAGTGACGGTCTGTCGAAAAATCAAGTTCGTAGTATCAAATGGTACGCGGCGATCATTCGGCAGAACAATCTGTCCCATCAACCTTGGCTTTTTCTTGCCATAATCCGCCTCCATCGCCTGCAAATATTTCCCCATCGCCAACAGGCTATAGGCCGTGGTTTGGGTGGAGTACCAAGCGGCGCTGGACAATGATTCACCCACATTTTCAAACATTTCAAAAGCCGCGTCCATTTTTTTCATCAAAACCAGGGTTTCCAGGATAATCGCACGATCGCGCACGCCGGAACCAAGTGTATTGCCGGTCTCACGGTAATCTTTAACTTCAAATCCTGCCTTACCGGCTATTTCCCCGGCAACCGGGGACGACCCGGACAAGTAATAAGCGGCAGCTAAAAGCCATTGTTCCGCATTATCCATAGCTTTTAAATTATTCTCTTTAAGCAAATTCATGGGGCCCTGAGCGGGTTCTCCGGCTAACGCCAGCAAATAAACCCGATACACCCGCTCTTTTACCGTTCCCACCGCCTTTAAGGCCTGGGAATGCTGGAATTTTTTCCATTTTTCCAACATGGTTTTCGGAACCGGGTAGCCTTTTTTTTCGGCTTCCAGTAGAAAATGACCGGCATAATTAGTCCCCCATCCATAACTGCGAGTGCCGCCCGGCCAGGAAGAAAAACCGCCGGAAGGGAGACTGAATTTTCGCAGACGGTCAATTCCCTTTTGGATGTTTTTATCAATTTTTTTACTTTTCTGCGTTTTATCCGCTAAAAACGATTTTAAATACAATTGCGGAAAAACAGACGAGACTGTCTGTTCAATACAACCATAGGGATAACGAATCAACCACTCCAAGCGCTTTCCCAAATCCAGGCTGGGCAAACGTTGAATAGTAATACTCGCCCGATTAGTTCCCCGGATTCCCCCATTGGGAATCGCCAGGTTAATACTCGCGCCTCGTTTGACAACCTGCGTCTCGGTTTTAGAACTACGGGGCGCAGAAGGTCTGACCGCTATTTCCGTTTTTGATTCAGCTGAAAATTTCTTGGCTTTGGCCTTCACCCAAATACTGGCCGGGCCCACAGCTGGTTTGGTTTTGATTTTGAAATAAATCATTTTATCCGCGGCTTTAGGCAAACGAAGGATTTTCACCGGCTCGCCTTCTACCTCCAGCGGGCCTTGGGTTTCAAGCCTAAGTTCAATTTCACCCACCCCGTCTCGCATGGTAATCACATTCACCGGCAGGATGAATTTCTCTGCCGGGCCCAACACCCGCGGTATGGTCGGTTGAACCATCAGGGCTTTGCGGACCGGCACAGTTTTATCAGCAAACCCATAGGCTTGCTTTTTAGCGGCAACCGCCATTACGCGAACCGCTCCGATGTAATTCGGCATTTTAAATTCAACCTCGATTTTACCTTGTGGGTTTGACTTGCAGGGTCCTTTAAACAGCGCCACCGGTTTAAAGCGTTGGGCGCGGATTATGCTTTGTTGGCTCGCCAGCGGTCCGCCTCCGCCGATAGCAAAAAGCTTGGCAATATCGCTCTTATTAGCGCCTATCACGAAAGCGTATAAATCAAAGGTCGAGACTCCCAGACGCATTTTTTGAAAAAAATGTTCCCATGGATCCGGGCTTTGAAATCCGGTTAAATCCAATACTCCGACATCCACGACCGCTACGGTAGCCTGATAGGCGGATTGATCTTCGCTTTGCAGCTCAATGGAAAATGTCTCTCCCGGTTTGAGCTCGTCTTTCATCTTAATTTGAATAGGCTTGCGGGTCCCGGGTTCTTCCACCTGCAAGGGAATCACCCCGTATAGCCGCATCGACAGGTCATTGCGGGTTTGCGCGTGCGGTTGCAAAATCGATACGCTGAGATAGGTCGTGGGCAGCATACGTTTGCTGATCGTAATGTTACGTACGCATTCCGTTTGACCTTTTTTAATCTCCTCCCACCAGGTTTTCAAAACCTCATTTCCCCGCTCCAAAGAATACAACACCCGTCCCTGTCCGGGCACGGGAAAACGTACTTGGGCTTTATCACCGGGAAAGTATTTTTCCTTATCGGTTTTAATAACCACATTACCGGCATCCTCTTTTGCCCGGATATCGCCGCCCCAGCGCGAAGCATGGAAAAAGTAACCCGCCGTGTGCCCGGCTTCTCCATGTTGGACTTCCAGCAAGTATTCGCCGCGTTCTTCCAAAGGTATTTTCAGTTTCATAGGACGGGTGCTGGTTACCAGGGTGCCTTCCTTTACTAAATCCGTCGCATTATGGGTTTTAAATTTCAATCGCCGGTTGCGTGCTTCGCGATATTCCCACCACCACCAACGCTCATTGCGATAAATACGGTATTTTAAATTTTGGCCGGCAACCGGTTTTCCCTGAGGCGTGACCAGAACCACCTTGGCTGCATAATCATTGGGAATCCGAAAATAACCATAATCCGATTCCATTTTTTCCAGGCCAATATAGTGCGTATAGGGATTTACCGGAACTCTGGTTTGCTGCTGAGTAAATCTTCCGCCTTGCTCAAATACTTTAGCATCAATATAAAGGACTAAACCAGAGGGTGCTTCGCCGAAATCCGGCAAACGCCAGACAACTTGTCGGGTACCGGTATCATCCAGGTGGCCGGAATAAATCTCCGTATAATAGGGATGATACTCTATGCCTTCATGGGTAAAACAGAAATTCGGAAAACGGCTGAAAGTTTTAACCTCCTCACCCACCACGCCCTTCATTTTAGCCTGTAATTCGGCCGCCGGCGCTCCAAACAAATAAGTTGAAGATAACGCGAGGACCAATTGTTTATCCGTTGGGCCGATACTTTTCACCGCCGGCTCCAGGTTGACCTTCAGGCGATTGGGAATCACCGTTTCCACCTTAATTTCTTTATGCAACGTGGAACCACCGGCGATTATTTCCACCCGCCAATTGCCGGTCATATCCGTACTTTCCGTTTTCAGGGGAAAATAATAAAATCCGTCTTCTGCCTGCCGGCTGGTTTTTTCTGCTGCCATTTGATTTTTGGGGTTATAAAACTTGAGTGTGACCGGATGATTTTTGGGAAAAGACCCTTCCCGGTTGCGAACCAAAACCGACATATGAATAGCATCTCCCGGCCGGTAAACACCACGATCAGTGTAGATAAAAGCCCGGTTTTTCCCTGCTCCTCCTTCTACCCCGGCAATGGCAAACCCGGATAAATTCCAGGCCATTTCCGAAAGCTTGACTACACTACGCTGGTCCTGCCATTCTCCTTCAACATAAAACACCTCGGTTTTGACATTATCAATCTCCACCACACCCTGGCTGTTGGTTCTCCCTGCTCCTACAACCTGGTGCTGGGGACTCATCAGACGCACTTTGACATTAGCTAATGGTTCTGTGTTTTTCAAATGATTGGCAAAAACATAGTAGCGCTCATGCGCTTGTTTAACCGTCAAGCCGATATCACTCACAATTATCTGTATCGCGGCAGTGCCTGCTTGGTGCCGGTAACCTTCTTTGTAGGGATTAGTATAATAATCCTCCCAATAATCCCTTGCGGCTGACTTTCTTTCATCCTCATTTTCATATAACATCCCATCTTTATCGAACCATAATTTTACTATAAAAAGCCCTCGCGCTTCCTGGCTGAGTATTTTCTTAAGGTCCAAAGCATGCACTAAAACCGCATTCTTCTTCTCCCCAATATAGATTTTTTCTTCGGCAACCGTCACACCCACTTTTCGGCAGGCATAACGATTCCGGTGGTAAGTTGTGGTGGCATAGCGGCTATGCAAACTCTCGGACTGAAGAAACTGTCCCAGGTTATTGGCAAATACCTTTATAACCTCAACGCGAACCTCTTTTACATTGAGTGTCTCAAAGGTTATTTTATTATTATTTTCCGAGGTTAAAAATACACCCGGATTTTTAAATCGCAAGCTCGGTTTCATATCCTCAAACGTCAGGGTCGTGCCGTAGGTTTTTTTCAGAGTTTCATCCCAACGGTTTTTTATTCCTGCCAGCACTTCCACCTCATACGCCTGGTTGTAGGCAAAATCTCCGCGAATATAGAGTTTCCGGTCTATGGATTTCAACTGCACTTTAACATAAGGCGACACCCTGACAAAACCATCCGGACTTTGCTCCCGGGAAAGATAGTCTGTAAAGTGAGTTACCAAACCGGCTTGGTCATCACTTTTTAGGATCTCAATATTTTCCACTTCAAAGCGCTTACCGGCTTGTAACGCGATTTTTTTTCTGCTGTCGGCTGCCGTTGCCAGTAACTTACTATCCAGCATAAGTGTGTAATACTTTGATTTCCGGCCCTGAGCAAGCGCTGGACTTGCAAAAGTAAAATCCCGGCCCTCTGCGGGACCATCAATTTGCAATGCGACCGCACCGGTACCGGACTTCATCTTTAAAGCCTGCTCCAGGGTGGTTTTTTTAACTTCATTGGTGAATCGAATATTCCCCTGGTATCTAAACTGTTTAGGTTCCTCTTGAGACTCCAGCTTGAATTCACCCTCGAATTCCACCACTTCATTCCCCATGGAGTCAAACATAAACTCTATCGGCTTCACTGCCGGATCATCCAATAAGTTATCTAAATGCAGGGTGCCGGTATAGGACGTAAATTTCTTCATAGCGGCGTCAGGTTGAAATTCCAGGTCTGATCTGGAAATCCATACTGCTTTTCCGGAAATTGCCGGCTTAAAAGAAATAATTTGGCGTCCGTCTGCCTGTCCAACTGCGTTGGGTCCAACGATTTCTTTGGCAAAAATGAATTTCAAAGGGGAGGTGTAGGAGATATATCGTCCCGGCAGCCCGATAACCACCTGAGCTTGTTCCAGGCTAACCGGCCGCACCCCTGGTTGATCAAATTTCTCCGTGGTCTTCTGAGCACAACCAGCAAGGAAAAGCATTACGGCGAGTATTGAATGGCAGAAAGTAGATTTTTTCATAAACCTAAACCCCCTTTGGGAATTGCTGATAGGCGTTGATAGAAAATTGCGTTGGTAAATGATAATAATATTGTAACAAAGGTTAAAATCGCACGTCAATACAAAATCCCGTTCTGAAGAGGTCGCGCTCGGACCGGGTACTGAAAACGATGTGAAGAATAATTCGGGATAATGACTGTGCCATAACACTTTACCTTGAGATGTTTCGCCCTTTCAGGGCTTGATGGGGTGGTGGTGTCTATAACCCAGAGCGTTGCTTGCGGCCTGCTCATGAGTCGGTCCTCTTCTCCTAAAAACCCACTTGTCTTTTCTTGAAAATTTCGCTATCATTAGTTTGGTTGACCGGCCACTGAGATAAATCCAGCGGGAGAACATTTATGCCTCTACTAAAACATTGGCGGCTTTTCTATTTGCTGGCTTTAATCCTGGGCGGGACAACAGCTTTACCTGGCAGCGCGGATTATATTGATGACGACAAACTGCGCTGGAAAGAATTTCATCAGGAATTTACACCGGCCTCCCTGGCCGGTCAGTGGTTTGTTCCTTTTGCCACCAAAAACCGCAATGATATAAAAACCATTCAAGTGGTCAGTGTTTTCGGTTCCCCCCGCAACTCCTATCTCCCCGGGCATATTCATACCGGCCTGGATATAATTCCGAAGAAGCCAATGGAAAAACATATCTATGTTTATCCTCTGGCCAACGGAGTCGTGTGCTCAGTGCACTTGGGCCATCCGCATAAAACCATTGTGGTTAAGCATATGCTGCCGGACGGTCAATTGATCTATACTGCTTATAAGCATTTGGAAAGTATTTATTTAAGCCAGGGGGAACAGGTCACCCGGCACTCCCAATTAGGACGGCTGTACACCCGGAAAGAAGCTTTAGCCCAGGGCGGAAACTATGATCATTTGCATTTGGAAATAAGAAAACAATTTGATGATTACGGGGTTGCCAGTTGGGCCACCCTGACTACCGAAGCGCTGCGGCAAAGATTTTACAATCCCCTTACTTTTATGCGAAAAAAAATATCCTCGGTTCTGCCCAAAATCGTCATTATCAATCCCCAAAAGGATAAAAACGACCTGTCATTGGTGAGCCCCATTATTGCCGCGCTGGATGTGAAATTCCGATGTCAGCCCGTGGTATTACACTACCTTGAATCGGATATTGAAAAAATCAAACAACTTTCTCCCCGGACCATTATTATTGCCGGCCAATCCACGCCTTGGCACTTGTATGCCGCTGAGGAACTGACTGCTATTTTCACGCTGCTTAAAAACACCACGATTCCGGTGTTGGGCATCTGCGGCGGCCATCAACTTATTGCTTTGGCTTACGGCGCCAAGGTGGGATTGATCAAAGGGAAACACAAACCTGCTGCTTATAAAAATTGTTTTCGCTCCGAAGGAATGATTGCAACCAAAATTATAAAACCGGATAAAATACTGGCCGGATTACCGGCCAAACCCAAGGTCTATGTCTCACATTGTGAGGAAATCAAATCTTTGCCGCGGAAATTCGAACTGTTAATCAAAGGCCGGACATCACAATTGCAAATGATAAAACATAAAAACAAGGAAATCTATGGGGTGCAATTTCATCCGGAACAGAGATCGCCGGAAAATCCGGCCGGTATGAAAATTCTGGAAAATTTTATGGGAATCAGGAATGTAAGATGAGGAATGATATTAGGTTAAATCAATTAAACAACATTACCCTTAGTTCATTTCATACCGCACCGGAATGGAGCGATATATTTAATCTCTTAGTTGCAGCCATTAAGCACGAACCGCCTGACATACTTGGATTTGCAGTAGAAACAGCGGCCCAGGCTCTGTGGGCGGAAAAGATGCAGGCATATCGGCAGAAGGATTTTAAACCCGGACTGCCGGAACAAAGACTTCCGGGCATCTTGAAAGCGATTGCACTTAGAGGAGAGCAAATCCCCCTTATAATTGAAGCTTTTTGTTACCATACCCAAATCATGGCAGAGGATAAACCTTACCGGAGTTTGATCCTGCAATGGCTGGATGAATTAGAACATGGCAAAAAAACCAAAATAGGCGCGACGTCTTTACTGACTGCCAAAATTATTTTAAAGGTTTTCGGACATACCTGGAGCAAGGCCAAAGATTCATTATTAAGTTTCCTGGATCATGATGATCTCATGGTAAGAGCATATGCCGCCGATCAGATTGGACAATTTTATGCCGAGGATGAATCAATGCCGCCGCTTGACAGCATGATGGACATGGTTAAGCAAAAAGATATTGAAAGGCCCGGCATTGCCGGCCCTTTTTGGGGCGCGATTTGTTTTGATTTTGAAAATATCAAAAAAGAATTAAATCCGGAAATATATCCGGTTGAATGGATGTTTGATATACTCAAACAACGCAAATCGGCTGAACCGGAACTGCGACATTTCAATGGCATTGATTTTTACGCGCATGAGCTCTTTGCCGGCAGCGCGCGATTAATTCAGCGCCTTATAGATTTGCATCGGACAGACATCGCTATCGCAGCGGCAACTGAATGGCGTGATAAAATAGAAGCACTGGAACCCATCCTGGTTAAACTTGGTTATAATAATGATCAGGAAATTGTGCGTCAGGCTTCATGGCACCTTGCTTATCATTATCATAATCTGCATCCCCATGGCGAAGAGCTGGGATTTGTTGAACGCCTGTCAGAATTGGAACCGATTGATATTTTTATAAATTATTCTAAACCAGGTTTTGATTGTGCTTATGCAGCAGTTATTTATCCCAAAAATAGCAGTGAATTATTGGCCGATAAAGTAGCCTGGGAGTGGGTTGATAAAATTATACCCATAGATATTCGAGGTCCCATTGCGATTAATGTTTTAAGCCCGGCTAAATCAATTGATCCGGTTATTCTGGGCAACTCCCTGGGATTGACCTATCGTCAGGGCGCAATAATTACATTTTATGGTTTTCCTGATAAAAAGCAATGGAAGAACATACACATTATTTGGCACGGGAAAAAGAATTTATGGAACCCAAAATCTCATGCGGTAAATTCATAATAATGATTCATGACCTTAGTGGAATCCACGGCATGGAAACAAAGACGCATCTTGCAAGCATGATTTCAAAGGCCATGCTTCGTCGCTGTCGCTCCTCGCAATGACAGCAAGTGGGATTTTGCAGCAGAATCATAAAGCAAGGTCAATAAAAAGCTTTTCCAATTAGTGTGGGCAACTACGAACTTTTGTTAAAACCAGGTTTTTTCAGGGTTCCCAATTTTCACCCCCACTGCTTGGATATAGCCCAAATAAAAAGGAGGGTTATAAGATGAAATGGATACAGGGTTTGAGGTTGATGTTGCCATTAATGTTAGGTTTGGGCTTAAGTTTCAGTTGGAGTGCGGTCCGGGCCCAGGAAGAATCCGTCCCGGTTGCGCCCCCAATAACTGCTGTAACGCCGGAAAGCCCGGCGGCAAGTCAAGTTGCACCTCAGAATCCGGCTACTGAAGAAACCGAAGTTGTCTCTCCTGCCGAAAACGCGAGTGAGCTAAGTGAAACCACTTCGGAAGCGTCATCTCCGGAAACGAGTATGGAGCTGATGTTCTTTGGTGAAGAGATTATGGTCATGACCGCCACCAAGCGTTTGCAGAAACTTTCCGAAGTGCCGGGCAGCGTAACAATTATTACTGAGCAGGAAATCAGAGAAAAAGGCGCCTTAACCCTGAAGGAACTTTTGCTGCATTTTCCCGGTACGGAAATTTCCTATGATGGTCTTTTTGAAACCATGCGTTTCCGGGGAATGCAGAATTCTTATAACAACAAAATATTAGTTTTAATCAATGGACGCAAAGTGAATACTGTTGATTGGGGCAATTTCAACACCCATTTCGGTTACAATTTAGACAATATCAAACAAATCGAGATTGTCAAAGGACCGGGGTCATCCCTCTACGGGGCTAATGCTTTTGCCGGGGTTATTAATATCATTACTAAGGACGGAAAAGACATCCAAGGCGCAAATACCAAGTTAAGCCTGGGGTCCAAACCAGGTGACGCCGAGCTGTCGCAATATTATCTCCTGAACTATGGAAAAAAGCTTGGTGATATTGATTGTACTGTGAGCGCCGGTTACTGGCGGCAACTGGGTATTGATCCGGTTAACCGGGAAGAGCCCAATGAACTGTTTGAAGGCAACAAGATCGATCTGGCCTTGAAGTACCAGGATGATTGGGTGGTGCGGGCCGGGTATCACAAAATGGAAGATCCTTTTATAGGCAGTGTTTACACCCCCACTCCGAGACATAGTAATCATGAAGAATCTTTTTATTTGGATACCAAATATAATTTGGATTTAGGCGAGTTGTCCAAGCTAAGTTTTCGGTTGGAAGACACTTATATAAATAACACCGGCCAGCAGGTTGTTTATGTTTTAGATCGCATTAAGATTGACACTATAAGTGATTTGCCGCCAGGGGTAATGGTAATTGTAGATGATATGGGCGATATCTCCTTTGATCCCACCCAGGCCGTGGGCGGTTATTATATTGGCTTGAATGATTTTATGCGATTGGCGGATGGGACCGCTCTCGTTGAAGGGCAATTTTCCCGTGGCCCGTTGAATGAATTACTGGCTGAGGTCCAGTATGATCTGGCGTGGCCGCAAAACAATTATTTTATTGCCGGCCTGAGTTTCACTCACGATTGGTCGGCGGGGGAGTATTTTGCCTTTGATGAGGCCTCGGACCAGAATTACGCGCTTTATCTCCAGGATGAATATCATGCCCGGGATAATTTAATTCTTCTGGCCGGGGTGCGGTATGACTACAATACGGTTTATGGCAGCAATATCAGTCCCCGCGGAAGTATTATCTATTCTCCGCTTTCGGGCTTGCGCCTTAAGGCTTTATACGGCAGTGCCTTCCGCTCACCGGTTTTCATGGAGCGTTACACCTTAGGTAATTACGGATTTTATGAGGTCACGGGTAATGCTGATTTAAAACCGGAAAAGATCGAGCAGAGCGAGGCCAGTATCGAATATCAATTCGGGAAATGGTTCCAGGCAAAAGCCGGATATTTTTACTGGGAAACGCAGGATGAGATTCAATTTGATTATGAGTTTGGCCCTTTATATGTCTATTTTCCGGATCTAAGTCTGATTAGTTCATCGATACCGCCTATTCCGGGATTATTATTTACTAAGCTGTTGAATCAAGCTCCTTCCATGGTTAGTTGGTCTAATGCCAACAGCCGCATTACGCATGGCTTTGAGCTGGAAAGTATGGTTCGTCCGCTCCCTTATACTCAGTTTAAAGTAAATTATACCCGGTTTAATCTTTCTTCACGAATGAAACCACAACACCCCACCTGGGCGGAAGGGGTTGCGGATATATTCAACAGCATGCTGGGTTTCAATTATGAAAATCTCTTTTTTCTTAATTTATATGCGCATTTTGGCCGCACGCCTAGGCAGGTTGGCACAGCCGGAACAATAACTGCTTCGGAAAATGTGTCAAAGATAAACACCAAGTGGCTGAGTCAATATGACATCAGTGTGGGCGGAACTTATCAAGACCTAAGCTTGACCTTAGCGGTGTTTAATGTTTTTGAGAACGCCATGGCCGATAATACCATGGAGGACGATTACATCAAAGGGGAAAGAATTGTGCGGGTAACTGCCGGGTATACTTATAAATTCTAAGCGCCTAAAAAATGCACCGTAGGGAGCTTTGCTCCTGAATGGAGCGGGAATTCCGGCGTTATTTCTTTTGGCCATCGGGTGGCCGCCTGAGGGATGGGTCTTACAGATTTCTATTTTTGATACTTAATCCCCACGTCTTGGCGGCTCAGCCCTAACCGCGCCAGGGTTTGATCAATCGTACCACTAATCAGTTTCCCGGTTCGCGCAGTATATTCAAGCACTTCCCAGATATATTGCCAGTTTTCTTTTTTGGCTTTCCCTTCCCGAATCATGCGGGAAAACTCAGGTTCAAAGCTGGAATACCCGTCACGATGGATATCTACCACGCCCAGCACAGGAATGTACTCAGCGTTAGTCAGAACCGGGCTAACCATGCCTGCTTTTAAAAGTCCCAGTTGAAACACCTTAGCGCGGATCTCTTCTTCTGCCAAGTCCCAAGCAAACAGGGGAAATGCCATTTGTGGAATTTGTTCTTTTTTCCACTTTGAGGCATGCCACCAAATCGCTTGATCACCTTCGTTAGGAAAAATATCTTGTAAAGCATTCCCGGCGATTTCCTTGCGATCACTATAACGACGCTGGTCAGGCAGCAAGAAGGTATCACAACCAAAACCATCAAGCAGTTGGTAACGTGAGTACCCGCAAATCACCAAAGGTATTTTAAGTTTAACCGCTAAATTCATGGAACTATCAAGCAGCAATTCACCATCAGAATAATCAACCGTGCCATAACCACCATTGGGACCCAAGTGCGTAAGTTGATAACGAAAGAGCCGAATCATAAAGTTCATGCGAGGGCGATAAAAAAAATGGTCTACGCCAAGCTTGCCGATTACTTGTTGCACATTATCCAGTGCCACTGAACTCATAAAACCATTATGATGGGTATAGGTTAATAGCCGCAACTTGGGATGCTCTTCATGTAATCGATGGACCATATAGCTGCTGTCTTTACCACCACTAACCAGCACTAAGGCATCATGATCCCCTTGACCCTTGCCCACATATGAAGCCATGGTCTGGTGCAATTGTTCAGTAAGAATATCGCTGGGAGGAAGGTTATTATTGTCAGTACTGGTCTTATCATCCCGGCATAACCGACAAATACCTTGTTCATCCAGGGGACTATACCGTTCGGAAGCTGTGCAACGCACGCAACGTTTGGAATAATACCTTTTAACCAACTTACGTTTCCAGGGCCAAATGGTTTTTATATAAAACTCGAAGGCTTTGGCTTCTCTAATAAATTTAGAAGTATCCGTCATGGTTGCCTCCCCCGCAATCCTTCCAGGCCTATCGTCACCCTTCCGGGGCCATAATTAATCTCTGGTCATAAGTAGCATTAAATTGAGCTAATCTTCAGCCATCCCCCATTGGTTAAACCGTTGTCCGGACTACGTCCCCTGCCCTTTGTTTCCGCTTCCCTTTATTCTTCTGTTTACCTTTTCCCGGAAGACGGCTCTTTTTCCGGAATTCATTTTTCTGCTTGCGGTTGTCACCACTGCCTTTGCTATGGCCTCCCTCGCTACGTCGGCCGCGATCCTCACCACCGGTTTCACTACGACCGCTGCCACTGCTGCCGGTCTTTTTCCCGCCTTTGGCTTTAACAATAAGCGGACGTCCGCCTTTGGCTTTTGCTTCAAACAGTTTCACCATTTTTTCAGCATCCGCAAAAGGAACCGTTATAAATGAAAAATCATCGCTTAACAACAGGTCATCGATAAAACGGTCACGCAGTCCGGTCTGCTCTTTTATAAAATCAATCATTTTTTTGGGAGTGTAACCATCAGAGCGACCCAGACCAATCAGCAATCTGGTTTTGCCCCCTGCATCCGGAGAAGAGGATGGTCTGCCCATTTCCGTGTATTGGCTTTCATCCAGTCTGTCCTGAATAATAAGTTTAAGCAGTGCCGGCACCAATTCCTCCACCGGATATTTGTTCAGCATACCAAAGGCCATATCATGAAAGTCTTCCAACCGGCCTTGTTTCATGATATCCACAATCTCTCCGGTTAGACGGTTTCGTTTGATTTTAATAATCTCTGAAACTTCCGGCACCTGCTCTTTTCGAATATCAGCTTTGGCAATACGTTGTATAAATGCCAATTTTCTATATTCCGAGGGTGTAATAAAGGTGATGGCCACACCTTTTTTCCCGGCCCGGCCGGTGCGGCCGATACGATGAACATAGCCTTCCGGATCCTGGGGTAGCGCATAGTTAATGACATGACTTAGATTGTTGATATCCAACCCACGAGCCGCAACATCAGTTGCCACCAGGATGTTGTTCCGTTTGTCTTTAAATTTTCTAAGAACATTTCCACGTTGTTTTTGGGTGACATCGCCATGAATGCCCTCCGCATCGTAACCGCGTTCAATTAACTTAGCTGTTATTTCATCAACATCAACTTTGGTGCGGCAAAAAATCAAACCATAGAATTCTTCCTCCACATCAATAATGCGGCAAAGCGCTTCAAAACGGTCCGAGGATCGGACTTCAAAATAGAGTTGTTCCGTTAAATCCGAGGTGATTTGCTGTTTTTTAACTACCACCCGCTTGATTTCCTTCATGTGTTTCTTCGCCAGCGCTTCAATCCGGTCAGGCATGGTTGCTGAAAAAAGCGCTACCTGTTTGTCTTCGTTGCATTGGGACATAATTTCTTCAACATCATCGATAAAACCCATGTTAAGCATCTCATCCGCTTCATCGAGCACCAGAAATCTGATGCCACCCAGTTTCAAAGTACGCCGGCGAAGATGGTCCAGAATACGTCCTGGTGTACCAACGACAATCTGTGCTCCTTTTTTAAGGTGGCGTATTTGTTCCGTAATATGTTGTCCACCATAAACCGGGATTACATGAAATCCACGCTCTCCTTTGAATGCGGTTATATCATCGGACACCTGAATAGCCAACTCACGGGTAGGCGCCAGAATTAAAGCCTGGACCTGTTTGGCAGCGTCATTTAGTTTTTCAATAATGGGCAAGGCAAAGGCCGCTGTTTTCCCGGTCCCGGTTTGGGCCTGTCCGATGATGTCGATATTGTCTTGCAACAAAACCGGAATAGCCTGACTTTGAATCGGTGTTGGCTCTTCAAATCCTCTTTTTTTAAGAACAGCCAAGGTCACCGGACTAAGGCCGAGCTCATCGAATGTTTTTGTTTTTTTCATTTTAACTTCTCTTTTCATGGTTGATTTGATTGAAAATATAGTTTCTCAATCCGTCTGTGGTTGGCTCTAACTATCCGGTACCTGAACTTCCGCCAAAAAAGCGAACCCGCAGAATATGATAGTATAGAATTTTATTAGGCGGTATGTCCACTAAATAGAACAAGAAGATTCCAGATTATCTCACTTTCCCGTTTACATTTCAGGTCATTTTTTACTACCTATAATAACATTTAATACTGTATAGTATATTTTTTCATTAGGAAAATGGCTCTTTCCCCTGGGAAATCAGAGTGCTTTCCTAAAATTTAACTAAAATAGGAGGCTACAAACATGGAATACAGCGCTGCAACAAATAACCTGCCGCTCATCGGAGATCCGGCACCGCAATTCAAGGCCCTCACAACCCAAGGCCCTATTGATTTTCCCAAGGATTACAAGCACAAGTGGGTGATTTTATTCTCCCACCCTGCTGATTTTACCCCGGTCTGCACGACCGAGTTCATGACCTTCGCCACCATGCAGGAGGATTTCAAGGCCCTCAACTGTGCACTGATCGGACTTTCCATTGACAGCCATTTCAGTCACATCGCCTGGCTGAGAACCATTAAAGAAAAAATCGAATATAAAGGTATGAAAAATGTGGAAGTGAATTTTCCGGTTATCGCGGATCTGAAGATGGAAGTAGCTAAAGCTTTTGGCATGCTTCAGCCCAGTGCCAGCGATACGCAAGCCGTGCGGGCCGTGTTTATTATGGATCCTAAATCCAAAGTACGGGCCATTCTTTATTATCCTTTATCCAACGGGCGAAACATGGAGGAAATCAAACGGTTGTTGACGGCCATGCAGCGCTCTGACGCCCACCAGATTGCCACGCCGGCCAATTGGCAGCCAGGTGAAGACGTGATTGTTCCACCCCCGGGTTCCTGCGGCGCCGCTAAAGACCGCATGGACCAAAGCGGCAAAGACATTCACTGCTTGGATTGGTTCTTATGCCTGAAAAAGGATCCCGGGAAATAGGCGAGTCAAAATAACCGGGCATTATGGGCTGGGAAAGGAGCTTGAACAATGGTTTTTAAATTAAAGGTAATACTATTTGCAATCCTGCTTTTCTCATTAACCCTGCTAACCGGAGATAATATCACTATGGCAAATGAGGCATTAAACACCGTATTTTTATTGAATCAGCAGGTTGATTTAACCTATCAAGAAACCGACCAGACTCCTCGAATAAGAGAGGCTTATGAACGAAAAGGAAAAATATTGGGCAAAAGGGTTTGCCCGGCCTCAACTTTGGTTCCAGCATTTGATCATGAACGAAAAAAGCCAATACTGGTCAAAAAAGACTCATGTGAGGAAATATGGCAACGGTCTATTGAGGAGTTTATTGTTGGAGATAAGTTTTTATTAAACGCCAAGGGAAAGATCATCCATAAATTGGAAGACCTTCGAGAAGCTCACGCGAAAAACATGGGTTCCCAAAAAAATGAATTTGGGCTTTCAGATCAGATCGATTTGCAATCTAATTATCCGGAAAACACGAATCTATTTGTATTCCCGGGTTATCCTCTCCGATTTGATCTGATTTATTTACCTTCGGTAATGCAGTTTTTACCAGAAGATAAAAAGGAAATTAAACCGGGTGAGGTGTGGGAAAACAAGTTGCGCCTTAAGGCCGGTGCTGGAAGATTAACCCTTAACACCAAGGTTAAATGCTTGGCTAATGAAGGTGATAAACTAAAGATGACCATTAAGATTAGCGAGCAATCCATTATAGAAGAAATAAATATATTTACGTTGACGGTATCGCCAAAAGGTCTTTTTGAAGTTAGCTTGAATAATAAGGATATGTTACCAGATACCGTTAAAGGAGATTATAGTTATAGTATTCGAGCCAAAGGACCTAATCTTGACGATATCATCGCAGACGTTGAAGTGGTTAATTATAAGGTTCAATACACACTGAACCGGATCCAGGTCAAGGCTGATGATAACAAAATAGGCCCTTGGAAAGACACAGTAAATAAAAAGTGACGGGGAAACTCCGGAAGATCAGAAAGTCAGTTTGAACGAAGCCTGAGGGAACTGGGCGTTATTTTCCAAATCAGCAAACATTTTATTTTGTTCCCGCAGATTCACGCCGGGGTGACATATTAATTGCATTTCTGAAACACGACCCTAGGTTTAATTACAAAATTCCAGAGTACAAGTTCAACTCATTCCCTTTGGTGCTGCCGGTGCTGGGGCCGGAGTTAACTTATGATTCTGCTGCAACCCCCTTTTTGCTGTCTTTGCGAGCGACCGTAGGGAGCGCGGCAATCTGATTTCATCCTTATAAAATCGAGATTGCTTCGTCGCTGCCGCTCCTCGCAAAGACAGCAAAAAGGGGGTTGCAGCAGAATTACTTATTAACTTATCTGCGGCCCCCTATCACCCGGAATTCCGCTTTATGAATGATCCTTATTACTCTCCAAACAAAGTCCCCATATCTTATTTTTCTATTAATCTAATTATTTTCGGCTCCGAATCTGGGATAGGATCACTTGGTTTTAACATTTTTAATTTTACGGTTATTATTTTGGGTGCATTGGTAGCTGCGGTTGCTTCAATTCTAAGCTTGCCAGTATAAATGCCCGATTTAAGTCCTTGGGCGTTAACTTTGCAATTAGCAAAAAACTCTCCGTCATTTTTAACCCTGCCGTCAGAGGGTCCAATCGTTAGCCAGGCAGCATCGGATTTACCTTGCCATTTTAATATTTGCTCTCCCCGATTTATTATATGCATTGGCAGTTCCCATGCGAATGATTGCGGATGAGCCAGGACCTCCAGTTTTTCGGGAATTCGGATATACAAATTTGCCGGGAGTTGCGCCTCCGGAGATGTATAATCGATTTCTTTGGTTAACAATTTCATACAGGCAAGAGAAAAAGATATAAGCAGAGAATTAGTTTTGGTATTCACGGAGGGGATTTTATTTTCAATTAATAGGTGTTCATATTCCAGATCCTTTTTCGTAATTGTATAATTTCCGGTAATTTTAAACTGCATAGGTTCAGCATGCTGCTCTCTCAATTTCGGCATAACATACCAGGTGCCGTCAAGAAAAGAAATATCGGTTATCATAAACTCTCCTGGTTTTAAAACATGCAACCCCATGCCACTTCTAGCAAGCTCTCTTAATCTTCTCTTAATAATGTATTTATTATTATATTTGTCTTCAATAGTGAACCAACGGCCAAAATCTACACTTTTTAATACTCGATATTCATTTTTATCAGCTAGCGTTATAAAATGAAAATTATTATCAAAACCTTCAGCTATATATAATTCTTGCTTATTTTCATTCCCTCGCAATTCAGTTCTTAATCCTTGATCAGACATTTTTGTTTTAGCCATACCTATGCTCCCGGGATAAGAATAATTCGATACCCATAATATAATAAACAGAGTTGCAACTTTATATGTTCTCGAACCAATTACACTTTTCGGCACTTTTCGCCTCTTGATAAATGGTAATAATAGGGGACGCACTGATCTTCCCCTGATTTAGTGGACACCCAGTCAAGACACTACTTTAATTTTCTCATATTCCAGCGGAATTTCATATCCCAAATACGAATGCTAAGGGCGGTCTGATGGAAACAGAAAAAGACATCTTATTCCCAATAGAAGGACCTGGAGTCAGGCGGCACCAGATTTTCCGACTGGCACAACTGGAGCGTTGGCCAGATCAGAGAGCTATTAGAGTGCTATGGGAAAGTGATGACCAAGGGAGAAGGATCGCTTTCGCTGCTGCGTGAAATGCTCCAGTTCGCCAAGAAGCATTGCAAGAAGATACCC
>DAOVYW010000019.1 GCA_030635415.1 Candidatus Firestoneibacteriota bacterium | reverse complement strand
TTGGCTACTGCCGGTTTGGCTACTGCCGGTTTGGCTACTGCCGGTTTGGCTACTGCCGGTTTGGCTACTGCCGGTTTGGTTTCACAATCGGCTGCTTTGGTTTTAGTGTCAGCTTTTTTGGTCTCAGCGGCCAGGCTGTTGGCTGCGACCATGCCACCTGCAAATAATGCAATAACCAGAATACTGAAGATCTTTTTCATAGAAATCCTCCTTTTGATTTTTGCCTGCGTAAACGCAGAATGGTATATTTAAATATATACACTTATAGCAATAAAAATTAATCCTGGGAAGTGAAAAAAGGGAAAAACAGCAAATATTTTAGGGTTGAGAGAAAAAGGTTATAACTTGACAGTATACGGCCAGAGGATGTAACGTATTGTCTACAACATTAATTGGTAGAGTCCTTTGTATTTATTTCCCTGGGACTGGCAGGCCAGAGTGTTCAATTGAACACCTTTATGCAGTGACCAGTAAAGAATGTGGGAAACCTCGTAAGGGTGGTAATTTAAGCGAGTTATTAAGGAATTTAATATGCCTTTTTGCCCAAAATGCCGATATAAATATAATCCGGAAGTGAGGGAATGTCCGGTTTGCGGGGAAAAGCTAGTGACCTCCCTGGGTACGGATCCCAATCAAGGTGAACTTTTTGATACCGTGGTATTGTATAAAGTTCCGGATGAGATTACCGGGATGGCCTTGCGATCTTTTCTACTGGATGCCGGCATAGAGGCCGTTCTTCAGGATATGCAGGCCTCTTTTTATGGGAACGTGCTGACCGGTATGCAAGGTTATTGGGGAAAAGTTATTGTGGACAAGGAACAGGAATCACGGGCCCGGGAACTGCTGGTGGAGTTCAAGCGGGATTTTCAGGGGACTTAAATCAAGCGGGTATTCTTTGGGAGAGAACCTTTGAGCGATAATCAGGCAAAACCAGAGGGCGATGGCCAAAAGTTTGATATGAATTCATTCTATATTAAGGTTCCGGATATGCCTCTGATCGGAAGCGCGGAAGCTCAGAAAAGCGAGCAGGAGTTATTAGCCGGGTTGAAATTGCGCGGTCCCCGGGCTGATACGCTAAAACCCCTGGCAGTTTTTTACAGCCGGGTTGCTCAGCAGGAAAAAGCCTATTCCTACCTGAAACTATGGATGCGGCGCGCCAAAAATAATGAGGAATTTGCGGAATGCCTGTTGATGTGCGGGCAATTGGCGGAACAAACCGGCCAACTGAAGAATGCCGCGTCTTTTTACCGTGAAGGGCTGAAATATCAGCCCAAGGAAACTCAGCTTAATTACTATCTGAATAATAATTTGGGTTATTGTTTGAATGTGCAGGCGGAATATAAACTCAGCATGCAGTATTGCGAGGCGGCCATTGGCTTTGATCCCTCCAGGCCCAATGCGGTTAAAAATCTGGGAATTAGTCTGATAGGATTGAAAAAATACGTGGAGGCCGCCCGGATTTTATTTAAAGCCACACATATTGATGCTTCGGACCAACGCTCCCTGGAACTAATGGAAAAATTACTGGCAGATCATTCAGCGGTTTTGTTGGCGGAGATACCTGATTTTAATGAACAGTTGGAGGCTTGCCGTCAGGCGGCGGCTACGGCCCAAAAAGGACGTTTTGCCGACTGGGCCCGGGGTTTAACCTTGAATTAACCGCCGGATAAATTTATTGGAAGAGTCCAAGGTATATGGTAAGATATTTTGAAACTAACTCTGATTCTATCAAAATGAGGTTGAACTCTTGAAAAATATTACCGCCAACGAGATCATGGAAAGTATGAAATCAGATGGAAAAGGGCCAAAGTCCGAAAAAAAACCACCAGAGTTCAAACCAGAGCCTCTGGTAGTTAAAAAAAAGAGGAACAGTATTATGGTCGAACAGGTTGTTCAATATTCCGGAAAAAAGGGGTGTCCGGTAGTAAACGCTGAAATCCGGCTCACCACGGCGTGGCGTGGACAAAGAAAACCGGACGGACTGTCAGAAACGGCCTACCTGATGCGCTTGGAGATATTAAGCCTGAGCGGGGAGGCCAAAGTGGAGGGTTTTAGCCTGGGTCCCTGGCAGGTTGATAGTCTGAAACTCGAGCTAGGATCAATTTATATTGCCGAGCCAATATGGGCGGGATTTCAACCATTTTCCGGACCAATAACCGGACGATTATTAATCAATGATACAGAGCGGAATCAGCTGTTGGATTTACCCTGGCAGACCGAAGGCATTGTTCCCGGACCGGAACCTTGTTCCGGATAACCTTATGTGCTCTCACCCAGTTATTAAAAAACCTCAAGATAAAATAAAATGGAGTAATGAAAAAATTATAGATGAAGCGTTTATCTGGCAAGCGCTGGAGGCAGGGCGTCGGGCCGGAACAGAACAAGTAAAGTGGATTATAACCAAGGCGCTTGAAAAGAAAGGGTTATCGCTGGAAGAAACCGCGGTGTTGCTTTGTCAGGACCAACAGCCTGAGAGATTAAGCGAAGTTCTGGAAGCCGCGCGCCGCATTAAAGAGGAGATTTACGGAAAAAGGCTGGTTTTTTTTGCTCCCCTTTATATTGGCAATCAGTGCGTAAATAATTGCCTCTATTGCGCTTATCGCCGCGACCATCGCGGTCTGGAACGCCGGACCCTCTCACCCGGAGAAATAACCCGGCAGGTGGAAATACTGGAAGATCAGGGGCATAAGCGATTACTCATGGTAGCCGGGGATACGCCGGATTTTCAAAGCAACCTGGAAGCCTTAAAAACCATTTATGCCACCCGGAAAAACCAGGGTGAGATAAGGCGCGTTAATGTTAATCTCGCCCCTCCCACACTTGATCAATTTCGTGAACTAAAGGCCGTAGGCATAGGCACTTACCAGTGTTTTCAGGAAACTTATCATCGTATGACGTACCAGTACATGCATCCGGACGGACCCAAAGCAGATTATTTTTGGCGGTTGACAGTTATGGACCGGGCCTTCCAGGCCGGAGTGGATGATGTCTCTACCGGAGTGCTATTGGGCCTTTTTGATTACCGCTTTGACGTTGCCGCATTGGTCATGCATGGACAGTATCTGGACAAGCGCTATGGAGTAGGTCCGCACGCGGTTTCCGTGCCAAGATTGCGGGTTGCTCACGGCACCCCGTTATGTGATGATAATACCCTGGAAGCCAACAAATATTTGCTTAGCGATGATCAATTTAAACTGGTGGTAGGCGTAATCCGTTTAGCTCTGCCATACACTGGTCTTATCCTGACCACCCGGGAGACACCTGCCATGCGCCAGGAACTTTTTAATGCCGGAGTTTCGCAGGTTTCCGCCGGCAGTCAGACCGAGGTGGGAGGGTATAACCGGGAAGATCAAAGGCCGGCGGGGCAATTTGAGATTGAGGATAGGCGTCCGCTGGACGAGGTGGTGCGTAATGTAGTGGAATCCGGCAATATTCCTTCTTTTTGTACGGCCTGTTACCGTAAGGGACGGACCGGAGAGGTTATTATGGATCTTCTCAAGCCGGGTACCATTAAAAATTATTGCCTGCCCAACGCCCTGTTGACTTTTAAAGAGTACTTGATGGATTATGCCTCCAGGGGTACCCGGGAAGCCGGGGAAAAGCAATTAGCCGGCCAGCTGATGGGTCTGGAAGAGAATATGCGCGCTGAGACTACCCGGCGCCTGGAACGCCTGGAGAATGGGGAGCGGGATTTATATTTTTAACTAGAAGTAAAACGCCAATCCGGCAGACAGTCCACTGTTGGCCGGCTCGGAAAGCGCGATATTGCATTCAAAGAGAAATTCCGATTGGCGCGAAAGTGGAATTGCCACGCCGAGGTCAAAATAAAAAGGAACCAAAAGAAGAGTGTCTTCGCTGTTTTCCGATTCCAAGATCTCTATGTCGGCATCCAACGCCGCGTAGAAACTGAAGGTCCGGAAGCGGTTGGAAAGGTTTAGCGTGGCATCCAGCCCAAAATTAGAGGTTCCGTGAGCGCCGGCGCTCAAAGAGAGCCCGGGCCCATACCGGGAGTCGGGAATAAGCTTGAATTCCACATCCGCGCCAAAATAGATATATGAACCCAGCCCGAGTTTGGCATCCAGGTCAATGCTGCGGGTAAGCCCTAATCCTCCATGAAAGAAAAAAAGAAATTCCGCGGGCGAAAAAGCCAGACTCGGTTCCAGACCCAGGGAGAAATGCCCGGATCTCAGGGTAGAGGCGGTTCCGAAGACTCCGGCTTGAGCTGGACGCTGGAGTAAAGCCGCTGCTATAATTAAAACCGCCAGCATAATAACTTTTTTCATAAGTTCACTCCTTATTATTAAATAAGCAACGATTTGAATTATACCACAGTTATTGCCTGATAATGAAATGTTATTTCTTTGTCCGGCTTAGCCATCGCTTCCACCAGGGCTGTCGGGTTTTTAAGGCGGAAAGGATTTCCGGCAGAGCGTCCTGCGCGGCCTGGGTGCCGGCGGCGATAATCTCGCGGGCGGAATTAAAAGAGTTCCAGGAGAAATCGAGGTTTTTTACGCGGATAACCCTATCCGCGCTATTTAAATGCACGTCACGCAGGTGCATATTAGTGATGAAATCCGCCCGCAGCCAGATCTCCACGCCGGTCCGAAATGGTTTAGTTACAGCCAGCGGTTGAGAAACATCAACGGCAATAACGAAATCCGCGCCGAGCTGTACGGTCTCCAGTACGGGAATTAGAGAAACTACGCAGCCGTCAACCAGTTGCATGCCCTGGTAGGGTACTGGGGGGAAAACTCCAGGAATGGCGGCGGAAGCCCGGGTCGCCAGGGTTGCCGAGCCCTGACGGAAGATATATGATGAACCGGTTATCAGGTCGGCCGCCACGGCGGCAAAAGGCAGGGGGAGATTTTCGATCTCGATTTCCGGCACCAGCAGGGAAAGCAAAACCTTGATCTTTTCTTCGGCGATTAGATGGTCCTTGGTAATCGCCGAGGTCAGCATGTAGACCCGGGTGAGACGTTCCATAGCCTGGCGAAAATTATGATCAACAAGGTTTTTTGACTTTTGACGGGAGAATTTATCCAGGCCTAATTGAGCCATCTTTGGGCTTTTCAAACGCGAGAGTATTTTGTCCTCAACCAACATGGCATTTTGTAAAAAACAATAAAGTACGCCGATAATAGAACCCATGGAGGTTCCGACCACCAGTTGGGGCCGAATACCGGCTTGCTCCAGAACTTTAAGTACTCCCACGTGAGCTAGGCCACGAGCACCGCCTCCGCCGAGCGCCAGCCCGATTTTGATAGGCGGATGGGATTTGGAATTAGATACAGACACGATTACGTCCGCGTTTTTTGGCCCGGTAGAGCGCCTGATCCGCTTTTTCCAGAAGGGTATCCGGAGAATCGATCTTTTTGGAGGGATAAGAGGCTACCCCGATACTGACGGTAAGGTCTTTACCGGGTTGTTTTTCTTCCATGGGAAAAACATGGTTTTTAACCCGCAAACGCAGGTTTTCGGACAATTTCACCGCCTGATCACGGCTGGTCTCGGGCAGTAAAATGATAAATTCCTCGCCGCCAAAGCGCGCCAGCAGGTCGGTTTCCCGAACCGTTTCTTTTAAAATGTTGGAGAGTTCCTTGAGTAGTAAATCGCCCATAGGATGCCCGTTGGTATCATTATAATTTTTAAAATGGTCAATATCGATCATAACCAATCCCAGATGCCGGCTGTAGCGCTCAGCGCGTTTCATTTCCTCAATGATGGCCAGCTTAAAGTGCCGGAAATTAAATAGACCGGTTTTTTCGTCCATGATCGTGAGAGCGGTGAGTTTCTGACGGTCATGCTTAATGTTTTTAGCCATTACATTGAAATTGGCCGAAAGTTCTCCAATCTCATCCTGCGAGGTAACCGGAACCTGAGTGGCGAAATCGCCGTTGGCGAATTTACGCACACCCTCCATAAGCCGGTTAATAGGCGATAAGATAGTTTGATTAAGAATGAAAACCAGCAGGGCGGAAGTCAGGGTGACCAGGAGTACGACCCCCACGCTTAAACGCTGGTTCAGGCGTTTAAGCATCTTAGCTTGCTCCAAACGTTCTTCCAGACGTCCGACATTCAAGGTGATTAATTGCTCCAGTTCTTTTATGATATCTTCGATTACGCTCTCCTGAGTACGCAGGTGTTGCTGCAGATTGGTGTCGATCAAGCCCTGCTCGAAACGCTTAACTTGATTCTCGATCTGATGGGCGTAGCGGCGGTAAAGTTTTCTAATTTTGGCCAGAGAGGTTTTGTCCCTTTCCCGGACGGCATTCTCCCGGGAATGCCGGAAAACGGTCTTGAAATGACGCTGGGATTTGTGGATGGTGTTTCGCCAGGTGGGGATTCTGCTTAGTTGATACTTGGAAAGCGCCCAGTCGGTGTGCAGAAGATACTGCATCATCTTTTCCGCGTGGAGGATATTTTTCAGATCCTCGTTAATAATAAGATTCGCGAGTTGAGTAATACGGGCGCTGTTGTTATAAATCATAAAAACCGCGCCGGACGAGACCAAGAGCACAAAAATAAAAGCCAGCAAAATTTTTTGACGGATATTTAAACCCACGCCTGGAACCTCCCAAAAAATATAAGTATATTGTAAAATAGAGAGGGGAGATGGGCAAGTTTTTATTGTGGAATTGGCAATACAACGGCCGGTAAGCTTTTCTTGAAATATGATTAAGCATTAGCCCGGCGGCAACCGACAATATCAATAAGTGTTGGTCCCGGCTGCGGAAAGATCAATTTTTCCAGCTCATCGGGGAGAAATGGAGCTGAAATGATTGGGAAGTATGATAGTTCTTTATTAGTTATTGATGATGACCAGGTTGTCCGCCAGGTAACGGCGGAGATCCTATCTGATAAGGGATACCAGGTTGATCAGGCCGGAGGTTTGGATGAGGCTTGGAACCGGGTTGCTCAGAAAGATTATGCCCTGGTTATTACCGACATGCAGATACCGGCGGGCAATGGGATTAAAATCATTAATACCCTGAAACAGGTTAGGCCCCGGATCGACGTGGTGGTTATGACCGGATATGCCACCCTGGAAGCGGCGATAGAATCCATGCGGGCCGGCGCGGTAGATTTTATCATGAAACCGTATTCGCCTGGTGAATTATGTTCCGTGGTGGAAAAAATAATAGAAAAAAGGGAGCTTTCCCGGGAAAATAAGCTGCTTAAAATATTAAACGAGATGAAGGATAAATTTTTAAACCTGGTTTCCCATGAACTGCGGACGCCGCTTACCTTGATCTATGGATACCTAGTGATACTAAACCGACAGAGCGCCTCACTCACTGAAGACCAAAACCAACTGCTGGAAATAATAACAAAATCCACCAAGCAATTAATAAGTTTATGTAATAATATTCAGGTTATCAACCAGGCGGAAGCCGGTGAGATTAAACTTCACTTAAAACCGATCAGCATCTTGAAATTATTGTCCGATGTATTGTCGGAAATAAAAGCCTCAACTACTGAACGAAAAGTGAATATGCGGCTGGAAGCGGCTGAGGAAATTGAACCGCTTAATGTGGATTCTCTCCGTTTGCGTCAGAGTCTGATGGAAATAATGCAGAACGCCCTTCGAAATACCCGGGACGGCGGAGAAATAATAATCGGCGCCCGGCGTCAGAATAATTATGTTGTAATATGGATAAAAGATAATGGTATCGGAATACCCGTGGAGGAGCTAGGGAGGATTTTCGAAACCTTTTACGAAATAGGGGATGTCCAGCACCATTCGAGCAGTACCAGCGCGTTTAAGGGCGGAGGCATAGGTATTGGCTTGCCTCTGGTCAAGGCGGTGGTTGAAGCCCATAAGGGTTTTATTCGGCTTGATTCCAAGCCCGGGCAAGGAACCAGCGTAGAAATTTCAATTCCTGTCAATCTCCCGGCTGACAGGTATAAACTTTGAGAATGGTTTTAAAGCTGTAAAGCATTTGACCCCTTCTTTTAGCCTGTGCTATAATCCAGCCAATTTCCTTTTATTATTCATGTCTTGAATGACAGTAACATAAACCTTTTTTTGGTGTTCAACTAGGGGTCCGGCGTACCATGCCTCTAGTACCCAGAGTCACATTAAGTTAGCGTCGTTTATTGCGGTATTAATTAAGGCAGGCATCCCAGTTTTTTAGGAGGATTTTGACCTTGAACCAGAAGTATGATTTCGCCGTGGTGGAATCCAAGTGGAGCGGATATTGGCAAAAGAAAAAAATGGGGCGGGTGATTGAGGATCCTTCCAAGCCAAAGTACTATTGCCTGGTTATGTTTCCATATCCTTCGGGTTCAAATCTGCACATGGGGCATGTGCGTAATTATACTATAGGGGACGTTGTTGTTCGTTACAAAATGATGCAGGGTTATAATGTGTTGAATCCCATGGGATGGGACGCCTTTGGCCTGCCGGCGGAAAATGCCTCTATTAAGAACGGCATTCATCCGAATGAATATACCCGCGGAAATATCAAGGTTATGGGCGAACAATTGAGAACGCTTGATTTAATTTATGATTGGGACCGGGAAGTGGCTACCTGCGATGAAGAGTATTATCGTTGGACCCAGTGGCTTTTTCTGGAATTTTACCAGGCTGGCTTAGCCTATAAGAAAAAGAGCCCGGTCAACTGGTGCCAAACATGTCAGACCGTACTGGCCAATGAGCAGGTGGTGGATGGTGTCTGTTGGCGCTGAAAAGAGCCGGTAGGACAGAAGGAGCTGGATCAGTGGTATGTGAAGATGACCAGCAATACCCAGCACCTGCTGGATGATCTTAAAAAGCTGGATAAGTGGCCGGAACGGGTGAAAACTATGCAGGAGAACTGGATCGGCCGTTCGGAAGGCGTGGAATTCAAGCTCCGGATTGAAGGAACGGATAGAGAGCTTGCGGTTTTCACTACACGGATTGATACGGTTTTTGGAATTACCTACATGTCTATTGCGCCGGAGCATCCGTTGCTGGAGGAATTAATGCCCGGCCGGCCGGAAGCCGCTAAAGTCCGGGCTTTTGCCGAACGTGTGAAGCTTGAAAGCGAGATCGAGCGGGTTTCCACGGAAAAGCCCAAAGAGGGGGTTGATACCGGCTTGCGTGTGATTAATCCGGTGAATGGCGAAAAAGTGCCCCTATATGCCGCTGACTATGTGCTTATGCAGTACGGAACTGGAGCGATAATGGCGGTTCCGGGCCATGATCAGCGCGATTTTGAGTTTGCCAGAGCCCATGGACTTCCTATCAAGGTGGTTATTAAACCCGAGGACCGGGATCTGAGTCCGGGATCAATGACCAAGGCTTATGTGGGTAATGGTGTCCAGATCAACAGCGGCCAATTTGATGGACTGCCAAATCAAGAGGCTATGCGTACTATCGCTGAGTGGATGGAAAAGGAGAAGATGGGCCGGCCGGAAGTTAACTTTCGCCTGCGCGATTGGCTGATCTCAAGACAGCGTTACTGGGGATGCCCGATTCCCATGATATATTGCGAAAAATGCGGTATGGTGCCGGTGCCGGAACAAGAACTACCTGTGAAGCTTCCGCTGGATCTGGAATATAATCCATCCGGCATGCTGGAAACGGCCCAGGATTTTGTACATGTCATATGCCCGCAATGCGGCGGGCCGGCACGCCGTGAGACTGATACCATGGACACTTTTATTGATTCTTCCTGGTACTATTTGCGTTATGTTTCTCCGCGCGATAAGAACCAGGCATTCGCACCCAAACCTGCCGGGTATTGGATGCCGGTTGATCAGTATATCGGCGGGATTGAACACGCCATCCTGCATTTATTGTATTCCCGCTTTTTCACCAAGTTTTTGCATGACCAAGGGCTGTTGGATTTTGACGAGCCTTTTAAAGCCTTGTTTACCCAGGGCATGGTATTAAAGGATGGCCAGGTCATGTCCAAATCCAAAGGGAACACGGTCGCGGCCGATGATATGATCTCACGTTTCGGTATTGATACCACGCGGGGGGTTATTCTCTTCGCGGCCCCGCCGGAAAGGGAACTGGAATGGAGCGATCAGGGTGTGGAGGGTATTCACCGCTTTATTAAGCGGATTTGGACCTTTTACTATCACTGGCGGGACGAGATGCGGAAAGCGCCCGTGGAGATAACAGGAAATCTTTCCGGGGCCGGTCGGAGTATTCGCCGCAAACTTCACCAGACGATCCGCCGGGTAACCGAAGACCTGGACAACAATTTCAAGTTTAATACTGCGATTGCGGCCATGATGGAGCTCCTCAATGAGCTTGCCGGGCTTTCCCCGGAGACCAAGGGCAGCCAGGCCGGTCATGGGGCTTTGGTCCGGGAAGCCGGCGAGGTTTTAGCAAAACTCTGCGCCCCTTTCTTCCCCCATTTGGCAGAGGAACTTTGGGAGCAACTGGGCCACGCGCCTTCGGTTTTCACGCAAACCTGGCCTGAGTACGATGCCTCGATCGCGGCCGAGGAAATGCTGACGATTATTATTCAAGTAAACGGAAAGGTGCGAAGCCGGATCCAGGTTGGTACCGGTATTTCCCAGGAGGAACTCAGGCGGAGTGCCTTGAATGATGAACGGGTTAAAGCCGAAGGGAAGGGCCGGGAGGCAAAAAAAGTTATTGTGGTTCCGGATAAATTGGTTAATGTAGTGTTTTAACCTTTGATTTCCCGGAAAATTATAGGGGCGCCCCCTGTGACTGTTCTCTGGCTTCATGACCACAAATATTTGTTATTGGGCGGGCACAGGGGCCCGCCCCTACACAAAACCTTTATGATGTAAAACAATTTTTGTAGGGGCCGCCTTCCGTGGCGGCCCAATGGAGTACTGAAATATCTCAATCAGGAGGTGTATTAATGAAAGGTGCATGGCAGGGAGGGGTTTTTATACTGGGGGCTTTAAGTGTTATGGTGGTTTTTTCGACCGGATGTTCAGACGTGGCTATTCGGCCCGGATTGCCGGATTATATGAGCAAGCTGGCTATTCCGATATTCCAGAATCGTACTGTCCAGCCGGATATTGCCAATGATATTACTCAGCAATTAATCCAGGATTTTTTGATGGACGGCCGGATGACTTTAACCGAACCGGAAAAAGCCAACGCTATTCTGAAGGGCACAGTAGTGCAGTATATTTTGGAGCCTTTGCTCCTGGATGTGCATAATACCCCTCAACAATATAAAATGCGTCTTATCCTGCGTTTAAGTCTCAAGGATAACCAGGCCGGAAAAGTTCTCTGGACCGAGGAATCATTTGAAGAAAATACTACCTATTATGTGGCCAATACCCTCGGGATCACTCCGGAAGATGAACAAACCGCCAGGCGACGGATGGTCCTGCAATTAACTAAACGAATTATGGCCCGGGTTATCGAGGGATTTTAAGTGCCTAAAAAGAGGATTTATTATAATGAGTTTAGAAGGGGGCTGGATTCGGAACCGGTTAAACCGGTCTACCTTTTTACCGGTGCGGAGGCATTTTTAAAAGAGCAAGGTATTCACGCCATCCTGGGTAAGGTGCTTGAACCTTCTGACCGGAGTTTGAACCTGGAATGCCTTTATGCCGGAACTGATGTTTCCGGCCGGGAAGTAGGCAGCCGGGCGCTCACTCTGCCTTTTTTGGCGGCCAGCCGTGTGCTGGTAGTCCGCCAGGCGGAAAAGTGGCGTTCAGCGGATTTGGCCGACCTGGCCGGTTATGTTGAAAAGCCGTCTCTTTCCACGGTTTTAATTATATCCTCGCAGGAAGAACGGATCAAGCAAGCCTATTGGAGGGCTTTGGCCGAAAAAGTCTATCATGTGGAGTGTTACCCGCTGTTTGATTCCCAGGTGTCCGGTTGGATTGAACGCCGGGTGAGCGAGTATGGGAAGCGAATTTCCCGGGACGCGATTAATCTTTTAATTGAACAGGCTGGTCAAACCCTGAGCGATCTTGAGAATGAAATCAGCAAGCTGGTAAATTATATCGGCCGCGAGGGACTTATTAGTGAGGCTAATGTCAGGGAAGCGGTAGGGCATGGTCGTCAGAATACCATGCATGAATTAAACACGGCCTTGGGTATAAGGGATTCCGCGCAAGCGGTTAAACTAACCGGACGGATACTGGCTGAAGGTGTGCCGTTTTTGCAGGTGCTTGGTTCCCTGGCCTGGTATTTACGAAGATTGCATAACTACCGGAGCAGGCTGGAGGCGGGGGAATCTCCTGAACAATTACTGGTCGGGGTTCGAAATCCGGTTGCCAAGCGGGAAATGGGCCGGCAGATTAAAACCTACCGGCTGAATGAATTTCCCGCAATATTCAGGGAATTACTAAGGTTGGATGAACAGGCCAAAACCGGCAGGTCCCACCTGGAATTATTAATGCAGTTAGCGGTTCTGAGGATTTGCGGCCAGAATGCGCTCCGCGGCTAGGCGGTCGCTGCTTCTGGCTTTTTTGCCTTGGCAAGCCGGGACTTATAGCGCGCACCGGTATTTTTATGAATAAGGCCATGCTGGACCGCCTTATCAATAACTTTATTGGAGTTGTTTGAATTCGATATCCAATTTTCCTCGGTGCTGGTGCGGGTTTTGCGGATGGCGGTTTTAAGAGTTGACATACCGGCACGGTTAATGGCGCGTTGTTTCTTGTTTTTGCGTACATCGCGGACAGATGACTTAATTCTTGGCATAAAAAATATCTCCTCCTGAAAGAGCCTTTAGGCTTTGAATTATTGACTAAAATTTAAAAGAAAAAAACTTTAACACTTCCAGTATCTCTTGTCAATAAGGAAAATAGCATGCTAAAAAAACTATTAATCATAGCCACCCATAATAACCATAAACTGGTGGAAATCAGGAAGATCCTCAGGGGAGCGGGAATTTCAGTAAAACCTCTTTCAACCTTGCCGCCCATGCCGGAAGTTGTGGAGAATGGCAGAACCTTGGAAGCCAATGCGGCCAAGAAGGCACTGGCGGTAACCAAGACCCATCATCTGCCGGCCTTGGCAGATGATTCCGGTTTATTTGTTCCGGCTTTGAAATACCGGCCCGGAGTGAAATCCGCGCGGTATGCCGGATCGGGTTGCAATTATGCGGATAATAATGTAAAATTACTCAATAAAATGCGGAATTTAAAGGGTAAAGAACGGAAAGCTTATTTTGCCGCCAGTATAGCTCTGGCCCTGCCCGGAGAACCAGTGATTATTCGCACGGCCAAAGTCTGGGGATATATCGGTTTAGAGCCGCGGGGAGAAATGGGATTTGGTTATGATCCCCTTTTCCGTCCAATTAGTTTTCAGCAAACATTTGCCGAGATGAGCCCGTGTGATAAGAATTGCCTTAGCCACCGTGGCCGTGCCTTGAAAAAGATGGCTCCGGTTATCAAGCGTATGCTGCAGGTCTAACCCCTAAAAACGAAAATAGAAAAAAAGTTATCGCGAGCAATTACCAGAAGTGGGGTAAGTATATCGTTTATGTAGGGGCGTTTAATTAAACACTCCTACATCCGTGTTACTGGCAATGACAAAAATGAAATCATCCCAAAAGTTAATTTGCATTTGGACCGATACTGAGATTTGATTCTTGCTTCAAACCAATTGCTTTTATTTTATAAAATTTCTATCTTGGTTTTAGGACCAAAGAAACAGCTTGAAAAAATACCGGAAAAAGGTTAAAACCATAGATCAAATTGCCTTCGGGGTGTAGCGCAGTGGCTAGCGCACCTGCTTTGGGAGCAGGGGGCCGACGGTTCAAGTCCGTCCACCCCGACCAGATTTTCCGCACAGCGGTAAAATATTGTAGGGGCGGACCTCCGTGTCCGCCCGAATAGTTTTGAATGCGGTCGATTCTCTACTTTCGATTTTCGATTCTTACCTTTTGAGGATGTAACGATTTTTTGTAGGGGCGGACCTCCGTGTCCGCCCGAATAGTTTTGAATGCGGTCGATTCTCAACTTTCAATTTTTGCCTCTCGCCTTTCGAGGATGTAACAATTTTTTGTAGGGGCGGACCTCCGTGTCCGCCCTAAAAGGTTCGAATGCGGTCGATTCTCAACTTTCAATTTTTGCCTCTCGCCTTTCGAGGATGTAACGATTTTGTAGGGGCGGACCTCCGTGTCCACCCGGATCAGTAGAGCAGTAGAGCTGCTTCGCTGTGCTCAACACGTCCCAGTAGCTCAGCTGGATAGAGCAACGGATTTCTAATCCGTCGGTCCCGGGTTCGAGTCCTGGCTGGGACGCCAATTAATAAAAACCCCCTCGCATTAGCGAGGGGTTTTTATTAACTGCTGTTAAAAGATGTCAGGACTCGAAGCGAACGAGCGCCGAGCAAATAGCGAGGAAAAGCCCTCTGGGCGTCAGCGAGTGAGGGGAGGCTACGCAGTGAGCTCTGCGAACGTAGTGGCCGAGTCCTGGCTGGGACGCCAATTAATAAAACCCCCCTCGCATTAGCGAGGGGGGTTTTATTAACTGCTGTTTAAAGCTGTCGGGACATCTTAGGGGGTTTGCAGCAGAATCAATAGTTAGCCATGTCCTAGGATCATCTACCTTAAAACCGGACATTTCTGCTTTGGGTTGACAGACCGGGTTTTTGTCGTTGACGAACTATTTCAGCTTTTGTTACACTATGTTTTTACTTCTAAAACAATTACTTATCAGCTAAGGATATACATAAACTCAAGGTTTCTGACGTAGTTACGGACAGCAATGTGGAGGCGGATTTCACTGATATTGAACATATTTAATCATTAGAAAGCGAATTGCAATGAAAAAAGAAACTCCTGAAATATTGCCGTCGAAAAACGGCCCCTTAATTGTAAAAGCGCTGCCCAAGCTTACCAATTCGCGGGGCGAAGCAATCGACACAAAACCTAGTCTGGGATTATGCTGTTGCGGTGGATCTAAAACCAAACCTTTTTGCGATGGCACGCATGCCAGTATTGGTTTTACCGATAAAAAAAGTGCCAATCGTATTCCTGATAAAAAAGAAAACTTCCCAGGCAAAGCCATCACCATTCATGATAACCGGGGGATTTGTTCACATGCCGGTTTTTGTACCGACAACCTGCCCGGAGTATTCCGCATGGGTACCGAGCCCTGGATTGACCCTGACGGAGCGGATATAGAAGAAATTAAAAAAGTGATAAGCATGTGCCCATCGGGTGCCTTGAGCTATACCGAAAACAAAACGGAAATTAATGAGTTTTTCGATAAACCGGAAATAATTGTCTCTAAAAACGGTCCTTATTATGTGAGGGGAAGTATAGAAATACCAGATGTCGATTTAGGCGATAGGGCATCAAAAGAACATTATACCATGTGTCGCTGCGGAAAATCAGGCAATAAACCACGCTGTGACGGAGCACATTGGTACGCAGCATTTAAAGATGATGAAGCGCTTACCATCTCAGCAGCCAACCGCCAGCGTGAGAAAAAAGAACCACGATGGATAAAAGTAGCCGAAACCGATGAGCTAAAAGACAATGATACTAAAATGCTTAATCTGTTTTCAGAGCAAATTCTGCTATCCAAGGTAAACGGGAAGTATGGCGCCATAGAGGGGATTTGTTCGCATCAGGGTGGACCGCTTAGTGAGGGCAAAATTGAAAACGGCATTATCCGTTGTCCCTGGCACGGGCACCCTTTTGACCCCCTGAACGGGAAATCACTGGGAAATGATAATGATTTGAAAATCTTTGAGGTGGCAGCACGCCCGGACGGTGTTTTTTTGAAAATTGCACCCGCTAATAAATCGGGGTGGACCATAAGTCATGTAATTGCCGAAACCCTTGTGAATTGGGGAGTTAAGCATGTTTTTGGTATGGTGGGGTACTCCAACCTGGGCATGGCAGAAGCATTTCGTGTTCAGGAAGAAAAAGGAAATATCAAATACATCGGTATCCGCCATGAGGGTGCCGCTGCTTTTGCCTGCTCGGGCTATTCCAAAGTTTCGGGTAAACTGGCTGTTTGTTTTACCATTGCCGGCCCCGGAGCAACTAATTTAATCACGGGATTATGGGATGCCCAGGTTGACCGCACACCGGTATTGGCCATCACGGGGCAGATTGACACCCAATTTTTTGGGCCCGGTTCATTTCAGGAAATTGATTTGAAAGCAGTATTTCAGACAGTTGCGCCTTTCAGTAAATTAGTATTGCCCGAAAGTAATCATGCCGAACTGGCTTCTCTGGCCATGAAGCATGCTCTGGTACAGCGTAATGTGTCGCATTTGATTATGCCCGATGATGTGCAAACACTCGATGCGGGAAATAGTGGTCCGGGCTCGCCCGAGGGACTACTGGCTGATTTGCGCATTACGCCATCTGAAGATTCGGTGAAATTGGCGATGTATCGAATTTGGAAAGCCAAGCGTCCTGCTATTATTGTGGGTTATGGCGCCAGGAAAGACATGGATAAAATTATTGCCTTTGCGGAAAAATATGGCGCGCCGGTATTGACCACTTTTAAAGCGAAAGGGCAAATTGCCGATAGCCATCCGCTGGCTACTGGCGTATTAGGCAAAAGCGGCACGCCCGTATCCGCTTATTTTATGAATTCAGCCGATTTACTAATTGTTTTTGGTGCGTCTTTCTCGGAACATACGGGCATCGATAAGTCTAAACCCATCATACAGGTTGATTTTGAACAAATGGCACTCGCTAAATTCCATGCGGTGGATAACCCGATTTGGGGCGATGTCGGCATAACTGCAAATCTTTTTACCGAAAAACTTGCCGGCTATTCGCAATCGGAAATTACCGTTGCAGAAATTGCCCAACGCCGACAGGCTTGGCAGGCAGAGAAAAAAGCAGGCGCCACTAAAAGCAATGACAAGGGATTAAATTCGCTCTATATTTTTAACCAACTATCTGAAATTTTACCGGAAAATGCCATCATCAGCCTGGATGTAGGTAATAACACCTACTCCTTCGGACGATATTTTGAATGTAAAAAACAACGGGTGATTTTATCAGGTTACCTGGGGTCTATTGGTTTTAGTTTTCCTGCAGCCATGGGAGCTTATTGTGCTGAACCCGATACACCTATAGTTTCCGTGAGCGGTGATGGTGGTTTCGGACAATATATGGCCGAATTCAATACGGCCGTGCTTTATAAGATGAAAATTATCCATATTTTACTCAACAATCAAGAATTGGGTGCAATATCTAAAGAACAACGCGAAGTGAAAATGCCGGAATGGAAAACAAATCTCAACAACCCGAGTTTTGCCGAATATGCAAATATTTGCGGTGGTTTTGGCATTAGAGTCAACCAAAATGAGGAATTGGAAGAAGCCGTACGCAAGGCACTAAACTATGCCGGTCCGGCTATTGTGGAAATCATGACCGACTCTTTATTAACCTAATAATGATTACCGGGGGACATTATGGGTAAATTAGTTGAATTATCTACCAATGAATTGGTGAAACGAATTGAAAACAAAGATACGCTGATCATCGACGCTCGTTCCATTGATGCCTACAACGGTTGGAAATTTCAAAATGAAACCCGTGGCGGGCATATCAAAGGTGCAAAATCTTTACCGGTAAAATGGGTAAATTACCCGGAGGGGATTAAATTAGTAAAAGCCAAGGGGATTTTACCTAAACATAAAATCGTGGTTTACGGCTACAATCAAGCAGAAGCGATAAAAGTTAGCAATCATTTTTTGCCTGCCGGATATTCCGAGGTAAATATTTACCCTCATTTTATTGAGGAATGGTCCTCGAATCACGAATTACCGATGGAACATTTACCGAGATATAGACAATTGGTTTCAGCCGATTGGGTAAATAGTCTTATTTCAGAAAACCATCCGCCGGAATACAACAATAATAAATATGTGGTTTGCCATGCTCATTATCGAAATCGAGATGCTTATCTTACCGGGCACATTCCGGGAGCTATTGAGATCGATACTTTAGCGCTGGAATCACCCGAAACATGGAACCGACGTTCGCCCGCGGAACTTAAAACCGCTTTAGAGCAACACGGAATTACCGCCGATACCACCGTAGTTTTATATGGGAAATTTATGCAACCCCATATTGCCGATGAATTTCCGGGCAGAGCGGCAGGACATATTGGCGCCCTCCGTTGTGCTTTTATTATGATGTATGCGGGAGTAAAAGATGTAAGAGTTTTGAACGGCGGTTTCCAGTCGTGGCAAGATGCCGGCTACGAAAGCAGCACGTATGCTGTACCCAAAAAACCGGTTGCCGACTTTGGTGGCAAAATCCCAGGTCTGCCGGAACTCGCAGTTGATGTGCCTGAAGCCAAAGAGAT
>DAOVYW010000008.1 GCA_030635415.1 Candidatus Firestoneibacteriota bacterium | reverse complement strand
TTCAGGTTGAAAAAACCGCCCCCCAAGCTTCGGTAAAGCTGGAGGTTTATAAATTGAATCCGGCCGGTATTGTCTTGGATATTATTCCCATAATAATTAATAATTACAGTATAAAAACCTCCAAGCTGCTGCATGTCAATCAAAAAACCGGCGATATATGGCAAGTTCTGCCCGCTAAGGACAAACTTTATTTAAATAAATGGAGTGTTAATTATTGAGGATTTCCTGAAAAACCATCTTTACCTCGGTTGGGAATCCACCTAGGAGCCGGTAGGACATAAATCTTTTTTCCCTTCGGCCTGTCCGGCTGGGTTTAAGTCTTGGGGATGGTTTTGTCCCAGCTGGAAAAATCCCATGAATGAGGGGAGCGCTAGAAGTCAGTTCCGGTTGGCCACCTAAGACTATTTAATACAATCCATTTACTATTAACTTGATGAAACCAAAGCGTAATATTGTATTTTCCATCTTGCCAATTAACTTCTTTGATTTTTACATTTTGATTTTCCTTCTTGGATAAAGGATAAGTATTAAGTAATTCAACCCGAAATTCCCCCACAACTTCTTTCATCAGAAAAGTCTCACCCTTTTCAGGAAAACCCAGTTTTTCTATTGCTTGAATTATATTGAAACCATGCAAGTCATTCATTTTAGTTGTAGTCTCACTACTCAATGATAATACAGGGCATGATAAACAAAAAAGCAAAAACAGGATATGAATCACGGTTTTCATAGCGTCTCCCTTCTGTCTTTTGATTCCCTGTACAATAGTGTTATATTAAAAAGAAGCTGCCCCTTTTACTACCCTTTCAAGTAACTCAACAATTGATAAATCAGAACCGCCGGCCAGAGCATGGCTTTGATAATGCCCAGCACGCCGGTCCAGAAATTGTGGGCCTGCTGGACGAAATACACCGCGGCGCCGATAAAAGCCATGAAGTAAAAGCCACCTGAAGTATGATACTCTTTCATGATTTGCCTCCTGGGCAGATTAAATTTTTCCCGCGCGGCCTAAAGCCTGCGGCTAGCACCTTGCATTTATATAAGCAAAATCCTCAAATCAGGCTTTGGCCCGGGGAGGCTTGGCGGGGGGGACGGCCTTACCGGAACTCAGCCATGGTTTATTGGTACCAAATCGGGTCAAAAGTATGGCTCCCAGTCCGGGAAGCGTGGCAATGAAATAAAAAATACCTCCGATAAAAGGAACGAAATGAATTACCTTAAGCAGCAACAGACCTAAGAGCACCGCCATCGTAGCTGAACAGCGGGACGACATTTTATGCCCCACCAGATAAGCCACTGAGGCGATTCCGAACCAGCGGGCTACCAGCAAGAAAATAAAAAGCGCCAATGAAATCGGGATGCCGAATAAAGTCACCGCAAAACCGATGGCCAGCGGCAGTAGCAGCATCATGGCGAATAAGCCTACCAGGCTGGACTTTAACAGATCAGCGGATACTTCCTCGGCCGTATAACGTATCTGGTTCGGCCACATCATGACCAGGAAGAGGCAAAACAGGATTAAACCCGCAGCGCAAATCAACTTGAAGAAAAAACTGAAAAGCAGCAGTTTTCCGATAGAAAAAAACGGGAGCGACTTCCAGCCTATCTGGCCGCCGATCTCGACCTTGGATCCTAGCACCATGGCTCCGGGATCCACCACGATTTCTCCTCCCAGGCAAACCACATCTCCGCCTATATAAGCCGTGTTCTCCAGAAATACATCTCCCCGTATTACCACCACATTCCCGGTTATTCGTCCCTTGACCTCGGCTGATCCGTTTAATACCACTAGTTCGCTGTACTCGGCTCTGACCGGAACAATTGCGTCTTCATTAAAACGAAACAGATTATCCGCCCATCCCAAATGCGGCGCGAGCAGGATTCCCATAACTGTTCCTAGGATGAACTTTTTCATGATCTTGGTTCCTCCACCAGCTATGCGGCCCTGAAAATTATCTATCCGCCCATACTTCCTGGGCCAGCACCCAGCCTTTATATCCCTCGCGCGGCAGGCCAATAGCTGTCCATTCCTTCTCTCTTCCCAGAATCCTAACTTCCCTTCCTTCGGGCACCGTGAAACCGACCTGATACTCCGGGCCCGGGCCGTTGCGCGCTTCCGCCTGGGAAGCCACCACCACGCCCCAGCAGACTTTCTTTTCTATCATTAACCGCACCGAAGCCCAGGCTGCTAAAAATAGAAAAACCACGCCGGACGCAGCAGCGAACCATCGCAAAAAAGTTCCGCGTCCCCGGGTTATAATTAAACCACCGGTTAGTATTGTCAGTATCAGGTATGCCATCCAGGCTGCCGCCGCCATTATTGGTCCGGGAAAGCGGTTAAATAAATCCCGCCCCAGCTTGGTTAAAGGACCTGAACGATCTTGCGGCTGCCGGATAAAACTTCTTACATGCCTTAAATTATAACGTATATCGTCATCAAATGGTGCTTTTTTTATTGCCCAACGATAATATGCCATGGCCCGGCCCGGATGATTCAGCTTGAACTCGGTGTTCCCCAGATTGTAATAAAGCTCCGCGCTTTCCCATCCCTGGTCCAGCAGCCAATGATAATCAGCCGCGGCCCGGGCGTAATCACCACGATCATAAGCTGCCCTGGCTTGGGCCAGTCTTTGGCCTGGCTTATCCGCCGCGGCCAGGGGGGCCAGGAACAAAAGCAGGCATCCGGTTAGTATAAAAATCCGTTTCATCCCTTTCGCTCCTTGGAGAGAATACGTCCCAGTTTTACCAGAAGTTCCTCGGCTTGTTGTTCGTGTCGCTCCATTTCCGCGGCCTCCCGCGCGCTGGGCGCAAACCGGGCAAAATCACACTCGTCAAATAGGACGGAAAGCTGTTCCATCATGTCTTCCTCGGCGCCGAAAGTACGTAGTTTTTGCACTATCTCTCTCTGAGTAATTCCGGAACGGGAAACACCCATATGGTCTGCCAGATACCAGGTCAAAGCCTGGGAAAGGGAAGCATAAAAAGCTTTGGCATCCCGGCGCAGGCGCTGGGTTCTTGCCTGGTGAAGAGCCCGGCGCGCGCTTTGATCCGCCCTGAGACGGCGCGCGTATCTGGGATCAGACGCCAATTGATCCTGGCGCCGCTGCCAAAACCCGAGGGCAAAAAGTCCTATTGGCGGCAACAAAAACCCGGTTATCCAGACCCAGGCCGGCCAAGGCCGCAAAGGCTTAAGGAAAAAATTAGTTTTCAGGTACCGAATATCTTCTGCTACCACCTTGACTCCCGAACCAACGGCTTCGGAAGCACTCTGGCTTCTCCCTGTCATGGCCCGCTGTTTTCCAGGCAAAACTTCCAGGCTGAGGCTGGGTACTTCCAGTTTTTCAAAACTGCCTTTACGGGGATTGAAATAATTATAAATAATGGGCGGGATGGTCAATTTTCCGGTTACTTCCGGCCGGATCAAGGTCCGGTAGATTTTAACTCCCTTCACTCTCCCTTTTTGCTTTTGAACTTCTGAGGAAGAAACCGTTTCATATACTTTAAAACCCTTCAGCGCGGGAAGCCGGGGTTTGCCCACGGATTTAACGTTGCCTTCACCAAAAATCCTGGTTTCCAGGGTAAGGGCTTCGCCAACCCTGGCTTGTTTCCTGTCCAGTTTGGCCGAGAGAGACCATTGCCCTACAGTTCCGGAAAATTTTTTAGGCCGGCCTTCTCTGGGAATCGGCTTGACTTCCAGATTGATCGGCTCAGAGCTCAGCTTCACCTGCTGGCCGCCGGAAAAGAAATCCTGGAAAAAACTATCTCCAAAGGGATCAACGGAGCGACGCCGGAAATCCCGTGTCTGCACCACCAGGGAGGCCGGATTAATAGTCAGCTTGCCGGCGGTGGTGGGAAAAAGCGCAGTCTTGATCTCAATCACCTGATACTCCTGTCCCTGTATCCGGACATTATAATTCCGCTGGGGCGGCAGATCTTCGGCCCAGAATCCGCTGGTATCCGGCGGCTGATATTGTGGCTGAGAAAGCAGGCGTATGCGCGAAAAAAACCTGAAAGTAAGAATTACCGGTTCATTCACATAAACCCGGTTACGGTCCACGCTGGTGGTAACAAAGGCCCCTTTCCCGGCATGGCGCGAAGTTCCGGGGAGAGTGCCGGTCTTGGGCGGTTTGGCCCGGGGCCCCGGCTGCACGGCTTGGGACCGGGCAGGCCCGGATGGCGGCACCGCCTGGCCGGATGATCCAACTTGTATTTTGATAGGCTGGGTGGAATATGTGCGGCCCGCATGATCGATCTGAACCGGCCCGATGGTAAAGGTTCCCACGCCCTTAGGAACCAGCACATAAGTAAATTTCAAGGCGGATGAAATCCGCCCGTTAACAAAGGAAAAATTCGAAGACCGTCCTCCTTCATAAACCTGAAATTCCGGCAGGTTTGGCAAACGGGGCGACCCTTTAAGATTAACTTTACCTTCAATTGTAACGACCAAACGGATATGCTGCCCTACTACGGCCCGTTGCGGATTAGCCGCCACGGATATGGATATCTCCTGCGCCCACGCAGCTGAAGCGGTCAATGCGCAAAGAATGATGCTTCCAATAATTTTCCTCACGGAACATTCTCTCCTGAATTTTATGTTTGCTTTAATACATTAAACATTCATTTTTACATACATGAATATTTCCCGCTGTTTTTCCACTCCTTCGAAGCTATCTCATCCACGCATGTAGGGGCGTTTAATTAAACGCCCCTATTTACACCCGAACGGCTAATACCATTCGCTACCAATTCTCTCGTCCCTTGGCTGTGCCCTGCTTTCGCATTTTTTTCATTCGTTCACGCTGGGCATCCTGTTCGGCTTCGCGGACCGCATCCAGAATATTCCCGGCATTCTCCCGGCTCATCTCCCCGGGCTTAGGCAACATTTCCTCGTCCGGGGTCTGCTGCCCAACATCCTGATCCGCTTGCTCTTGCCCCCGGTCATCCGGGCCGGATGAGTTCTTAGAATCGCCGGATTTAGCCTGTGTTTTTTTATCAGTTTCATCCCGGTCTTTATCATCTTTGGCCTCTTTGTCCGGTTGCTGCTTACGGGATGATTTTTCTTTAGAATCGTCCTTTTTTTTATCCGGCTTCTGGTCCGGTTTGTTTTTCGGCGGCGGCTGTTTCATCAAGGCCAAAGCCTGGGAGAGATTATATATGGTGTCTTCGTCCCGCGGCTTGAGTTTCAGGGCCTTTTGATACCGCTTTACCGCTTCGGCATACTGCTCTTGTTTTAGATTATTATTCCCCAGGTTATATAATGTCTTGGCGCGCAGTTTCCGGTTCTTGCTTTTCAATGCCCGGTTGTAGGCTTGTTCGGCCTCCGGGTATTTTTCCAGCTTATACAGGGTATTACCCATATTATAATGTATAATCGGATGTTCCGGCTGTTTAATCTGCGCATCCCGGTATTTTTTTAAGGCTGTCTCGTACTTTTCTTTTTTATATTCCCGATTTCCCTTATTAATATCATCCGCCATACCAGCCTGAACCGGAAGCGCCCACAGTAAAATCATTGGGAACATCCAAAGCCAGGCCCCCCGGCGTCCGGGAAGCCAAAAGGCCAGCATCAGCAACATAAGGGCCGGAAACAGAACATACTGAAATCGGTCTTCATAAGCGCCATATTGTCCGGCCGACACCTCGCGTTTCTGCATCCGGCCGATTATCTCTGCGATATTCCCTGCTTCCAAATTACCTTCATGGGCCGGCAGATAAGCGCCGCCGGTAAGCGCCGCGATTTCTTTCAGGCTCTTTTCATCCAGCTTGGAAACCACGGTCTGGCCGGTCTGGTTTTTTAAATATTTTTTAATTCGCCCGGCTGAATCCCTTTCCGGGATAGGTTCGCCTTCCGGCGATCCAAAACCAATGCTTATAATTCGTACTCCCGCCGCTTTAGCCTCGCGCGCAGCCGCCATGGGTTCTGAGCGATGATCCTCTCCATCAGTCAACAACACTAAAACCCTGTATCCCTCTCCGCCTTGGGGAAAGGTCTTGAGCGCCAGCCGGATAGCCCGGCCCAGTGCGGTCCCCGGCAGGGCCACGGTTTCCGGCGTAAGATAATTCAGAAACATTTTAGCGGCTGAATAATCCGTCGTCAAAGGGCAAGCCACCTGGGCGGATCCGGCGAAGGCGATCACTCCCACGCGATCGCCGCCCAATCTATCAATCAGGGTTGCCAATTCCTGCTGGGCACGCTGTAAACGATTGGGCTTCACGTCCTCTGCCAGCATAGAACGCGAAACATCCAGGGCAATGATTACATCCACGCCCTGACGCCGGACTTCCACCATCTTAACGCCGTACTGCGGACCGGCCAGCGCCAGGCATAAAAGCAGAACACCTGATCCCAGGGCCAGATTGCGAATAGTACGTCTGGTTGGCGAGAGATGGCCATAAAGCCGCGCAACCATCCCCGGCGTTCCAAAGACCTCTAAATCCCGGCCGCGCCGCCAACGCCCCCACACACCCGCTCCTATCAGCAGCGGAATAAGCGCCAGGGCGCAGTAAAAAAACACTGGATGCGTAAATTGCATATACTTCTCCGTTCTTTTACGGAATCCGGCGAAACACCGTTTGCCGCAGTGCGCTTCCCAGTAATAATAGTATCAGGGCCGTGCCCAGCCAAGCCGGATATAGATCACGATAATTCGTAAATTCCTTAACTTCGTACTCGCTTTTTTCAAGCCGGTTTATCCGCGCGAAAATATTTTGCAACCCCTTGACATCTTTAGCCCGGAAATAAAGTCCATTAGTAACCTGGGCAATCCGGCGCAGTGTGGGCTCATCCAAATCATTGGCCATTCTCACGTGACGGGTTCCAAACAAAGGATCCTGTACCGGCATAAGCCCGCCTTCCGACGATCCGGCGCCCACCGCATGGATTTTAATTCCCAGCGCAGCCGCTGCCTTGGCCGCGGTAATAGGATCAATCGCGCCCTGGTTATTCCGGCCATCGGTTAACAGCAGTATCACTTTACCGGCAGCGCGCGATTCCCTCAGCCGGTCGGCCGCCGTGGCCAACGCCATGCCAATGGCTGTTCCATCTACGCCCGTCATATCTATATGTACCTGGTTTAAAAGATCCAGCAGGGCGCGTTTATCATTGGTAAGCGGACAAATTGTCAGGGCCGCGCCTCCAAAAATCACCATTCCGATCCGGTCCGGCCCGCGGTCCTGAATAAATTGCCGGGCTACTTGTTTAGCCGCGCCCAGCCGGTTTTGAGGCTTAAAATCCACTGAACGCATGGAACCCGAAGTATCCAGACAAAGAATAATATCCACGCCCCGGCCGGATATTTGTTTGGTGGTAAGTCCGGCCTGCGGCCGGGCCAGCGCTATTACGGCCGCGATCAAGCCCAGTAGAATAATTATTCCGATGATTTCATCCGGACCTAAAGCTTTTCGCGGAATGACCTGATCTATGCCGGCCAGTTCGGGAAAATGTATTCCCTCAGGACGGCGCGCGCGCTGCCAGAGCAAAATCCCCAAACCTATAACCGGCAGGAGCAGGAGCAACCACCAAGGGTCGGCTAATCTCATTTTTTAAGTACCGCCTCCTGAAAAATATTCCTGCGTATTTCCGTAGGGGCCGGCTTCCATGCCGGCCCTTTGATTTTTCACACCGATGGGCGGACATGGAAGTCCGCCCCTACAAATGCTTGCATTGGGCGGGCACAGGGTCCGCCCCTACTTGAGTTTCCGTGCTCTTGGTTGCAGTCGTCCGCTCCACAAAATCCGCCACTGCCTGCCAATCAATATGGGCCTCATTTTCAGACGGTAACGCCTTGGCGAATTTTACCATGTCACTGCGCTCCAGCATGTTCCTGATCACCATATGTTCCTGCCGTTTAATATTGGTGGCTTTCAACTCACGAAACAGTTCATGCGTCGTACGGTCTATAGCCGGCACGTTAAACCGTCCTTCCAGGTACCGCCGCAATATATCTGAAAGTTCTATGTAATAGATCTTGCTTTCACCACTGGCCAGGTGATTCGAGTTCTGCAGAGCCTTTAGCCTCTGGCGGGCCGCCTCTTCGGGCGGTTGGGACGGCTCGCGCGTAATGCCGGCCGCGGCCTCCAACTTTTTCCGCCGCTGATAATACCACCAAAATCCCGCAGCCGCGGCTGCCAGCAAACCCAGCCCGATAAACCACCAGGTTGAAATCATGCCCTGGGACGATTTTAAATCCCGCCATTGTCCCGGCTTCTCGCCTTCGCGAAGAGGCAGGGGCGCCACCTTGATTTTCAAGGGCGCGGAGCGAAATTCGCCGGCTTTGCCGTCAGGTAAGCGGAAGGGCACGGTCAGCGAGGGCACTTCAATCTCTCCCGGTAAATAGGTGGTTAAAGTTATGGTATCCAGCCGCGTGCCCTGGCCGGCCGCCATCTCGAGCTCTCCTTTTTTAACCCGCTCAACTTCCCATTCGCCGAGCCTCTCACCATAATCAAAATCCAAAAGTTCCAGGCCGGGTTGAGCGCTTATTTTCACTTCCACCCTCACAGGGTCGCCAATACGAGGCTCCTCGGTCTTAGCACTCAGAGAGACGGTGATCGGCTGAATCGCCGGCTCCCCAGCCTCCGCCCGGGCGGTCACGGTTGCGGTTGCCGGCTCTCCGGTCCGAATTTCCACGGCGGAAACCGGCAGAGAGCAAAACAAACCCGCTATGAAAAGCAAGCTCCAAAATTTTTTTAACATAAGCATATATAAGTCCTTGCTCCGTAATATGCCGTACTTAATCAGCAAATTCCCCTCCATGATGCGAGGGGATTAATATAAACTAATTTAATGAAATCTCCGGGCGCGCATACGGAAAAAATTCATCAAAGGCTCTACATAGGAAAGGTTGGTCTGTAATTCAATGCAATCTACATTCAAGCGCCGGAAAAAAGCCCTCCGTTCAGCCTGCTGCTGCTCAACCCTTTTCCTGAAAGCCGCGCGGACCGCCCTTGAACCACTGAGCACCAGCCGGCTCTGGCCGCGTTCCAGGTCTTCCAGTACCACGCAGGGAACGTCCGGGAGTTCCATTTCCCGGGGATCGTGTAATTCTATCGCGATCAGGTCGTGCCGCCGGCTGGTAACTGCCAATGCCCGGGCATAATCAGAAGCATGAAAATCCGAGATCAGGAAAACAATACAGCGCCGCTTAACCACCTCATTCAGGTATTCCAGCGCGGGATTGAAATCCGTGCCCCGTCCTGACGGATGCGCGTAAAGTACATCGCGCAGGATGCGGGATAAATGGGTGGTGCCTTTGGCCGGTGGAATAAACTCCTCCACCCGGTCGGTAAACAAGAGGGCGCCTACCCGGTCATTATTCTTAATCGCCGTATACGCCAACACTCCGGATAGTTCGGCCGTCATTTCAGCCTTGGTCTGGAAAGCGGTGCCGAACCGTTGCGAGGCCGAGGCATCGACCAGCAGCATGATATTGAGTTCCCGTTCCTCCACGAACTTTTTAACAAACGGATGCCCGGTACGGGCGGTTACATTCCAGTCAATACTCCGGATATCGTCGCCCGGCATATATTCCCGCACCTCGTCGAATTCCATGCCGCGGCCCTTGAAAACACTCTCATACTGTCCGGCGAATATCTCGTTCACCAGGCGGCCGGTACGAATCTCGATGCGGCGTATTTTGGCAATAATCTCTTTTGGCAGCATAATGCTCCTAGGGTACCTCGACCCCGTCGAATACGGATTTCACTATATCCTCGGAGCTTAATTGTTCGGCTTCAGCTTCGTAAGTAACAATAGTCCGGTGGCGCAGCACGTCCGGACCCACGGTCTTTACGTCTTCCGGTGTAATGAACCCGCGGCCGGAGAGAAAGGCCAGGGCCTTGGCCGCCAAAGTAAGATAGATGGTAGCCCGCGGAGAGGCTCCATAGGATATTAATTCCTTTAACTCCTTGAGCCCCGCGCGCTCAGGTTCACGCGTGGCAAAAACCAGATCTATGATATAATTCTGCATCTTATCATCCACGTAAATCTGTTCCACCAGCTTGCGTGCCTTGAGTATCTCCCGGAGGCTGACTTTTCTCTGTACTGACGGCTTTGCGCCCGTGGTCATTCGTTGAAGAATTTTCTTTTCTTCCTCACGCGTGGGATACCCGATCTTTAACTTCAGCAGAAAGCGATCAATCTGCGCCTCGGGCAAAGGATAGGTCCCTTGCTGCTCAATGGGGTTTTGAGTCGCCAATACCAGGAACGGGGCTTCCAAGGGATAGGTGTTCTCACCAAGAGTAACCTGGCGTTCCTGCATAGCCTCCAGCAGGGCGCTCTGAACCTTGGCCGGCGCGCGGTTTATCTCATCCGCCAGAATCAGGTTGGCGAAAACCGGCCCCTTTTTAACCGTAAACCCCTCTCCCTTGGGGTTATAGATCATGGTTCCAATCAAGTCGGCCGGAAGCAGATCCGGGGTAAACTGCAAACGCTGAAATTTGGCGTCAATGCAATCCGCCAGGGTTTTAACGGTCAGGGTCTTGGCCAGTCCCGGAACTCCTTCCAAAAGAACATGACCATCTGCCAGCAAACCGATCAATAAACCGTCTATCAAGTAATGCTGTCCCACAATTACCTGTCCGATTTCCCGGCGCAGTTCCTCAATAAAAACACTTTCCTTCTTGACCTTCTCGTTCAAGACGCGGATATCCTTATCCATTACTACCTCCTGGAATATTTTTCAGCTTTGATATTTCTGCCAGCTTAATTTTGCAACTTGGAATCCAGTGATTTTATCTATTATTTATTCATAATATCATTATTTGTCAAGCACTCTCCTTAAAAACAACGCCCGTTCCACACGCTGAAACAGGGAACCCCGGCGGCTGCCCGCGCCCAGGGAAAGATCGGAAACCACTACCCGGCCCACGCGGCGTATATAATCACCCCGGCTGTCACGAGCCTGAATGCCGTATAGATTATGAATCACATAAGTTTGTTGGTTCTCGCTTCCCAACACCAGCATGACATGACCCGGCAGGCATATAAAGCTTGCTCCGGCTGGAAGCGCGGCCAGGACTGATTGTTTTGATTGGCCGGACATTTTAAAGGTCTTTCCCGGCAAGGCCTGTCCCAGGTTTATGGTATTGCGCGGAAGAGCCAGCCCGCAGACCCGGCCTACACGCCGAATAAATTCCGAGCAATCATCGTATCCTCCGGCCCCGCCCCATCCATAAGGCTGATCGAGCAGGATAAAAGCCTGTTCTATGATAACGCGTGGAGTGCAAGGCCGGGGACCTTGAATCACGCCTTTTGGCTCCCGAGGCACGGCCCGCATAAAGAATAATTCCCCGCGCGCGTTACGTCTGGGAAAATGTATGGTCGTCTCTGAATTCCCGGCCATTTGCAATCGGCAGCCCATGCGGGCGCTATCCTGGATTTTGCCGCCATCCTCCCGAAAAAAATATACCTCTGCTGCTATAACTGTAAGTCCGGCTGTGCGCTGATATTCAAAAACCCGTCCCCGGCTCCCGGCCCTCCCGATATCCCGGGTCCGCGCCCAGCCTCGATCAATCTCAGACGCAATATAATACCACTTTTTATCGGCGCTAATATGCATTATAGCCACAGGCTCAGCCACACTTAACCCGGAATGCGAAAAAACATCAAATTCTAAATCCCGCGGTTTGATGGTGGCAGTCTTATTCGTGGGAAAAAGCCGGAGCGCGGTTCGCCGCACTGTCATGCCCCAGGCTATTTTTTTAGACCCCTGAACAGAGTCAGGGTTCACATTTTTCTTAATCGACTGATAGTCGCGCGCGCCCCATCGGCGGCCGTTTAGCCCATAGCATGCCGCCCGTTCCAAGTATTTATAATCCGCGGTAAGCCAATTTTTAAGCCGGTCACGGGAAATCATCTTCGGAAACCGGGATAAATCCAGTATCAGTTTTTCCTCCTGCCAGCAGCGCCTTAACCTCGCGCGCTCACCCGGCAAAAACAGTTCCTGGTCCGGGGCAGGAATGCGGTTTATCCAATACTCCGGAGTACGCATAGCGGAACTTACATTAGGCATTGTTTCCGGCCCTTCCACTATCCGGGGAGCCGACGCGCCCAGGAGTCCCAGCATAATAAATAACATCCAGTATTTACGGATCATTTCACGACCCAGGAAATATATTCTATTAGCATACATTTCAAAGTGGCTGCCGGGTGATTTATCAGGGCTTTAAAAGATTAATAGTCTTCAACCGCTTAAGCAGAGAACCCCTAGTGCTTCCCTGTCCCAGGGAAAGATCGGAAACCACTACTTTTCCGATAATAACTTTTTTATCCTTTTTCGGCGAGTCCGGTTCGCGAAATGACCAGATATCATGCAGCGCATAATAATGTGAGCCTACCCGTCCGATATAGATCATAATATGGCCCGGAAACTGGAGCAGGGCCGGATATTTCAAACTATCCAGTTTTCTCCGGCGTTTGCCGACCGAGTTTTTACGGCTAAAAGTATAACGCGCCTTGCCCACCCGTGCCTGGGCCGAAGAATTCCGGGGCATGGCCAACCCCATGGCAGCGAATAAATCCATTACCACCTGGGAGCAATCCCGGTAATCCCCCTTGCCGCCCCAGGAATATGGAGTATGTAATAATTTAAAAGCCTGTTGATAAATATTGCGCACGCTGCAGGGAAGATATCCTTCATACACTTCGGCATGGCGGGAAATAAACGCCCTTTTATATCCCAACCGGCCGCCTCTGGTCTTGGACGGCAAGCCAATCTGGTAATACTGCTCGGTTTTTTTCAACAGGGGACAGACCGTTCCCATGAAAAGTCTTTCCGCGGTTCGGGTGGTTCCGGGTTCCCAAACCGCTGTCACCCTATGTCCAATCACGACCAGCCGGCGTTGGGGACTCAAAAAACGCTTTAACTCCTGAGGCCTGCAGCCGGTGATAAGATCGTGGGCTTTTATCCACCCCCGGCAATAAGATGTCACTGCAAAGAGCCATTTCCGGTCCTGGCTGAAATGGAGAACCGCTACGGGCTGCATGGCCTGAATTGAAGAAACCTGAACAATATCAAAATCCACGTTCCAGCGTTTGCTGGTAATAAGCATATCCGTAGGATAGTAACGCACGTCTGTTCTTCTCCGGGTAATAGCATAAGTTAAGTGATTGTTTTCACGAATGCCGCCCAGATTCAGATTATCGTCCAACTGTTTAAAAACCTCGCGGGGTACCGGCTGACCGTCGGCTTGCCACCGCTCCACCCTTTTAATCCGTTCCGTTTCAGCTTTTAAATAGGTATACAGCGTATATCCCTCTAAAACTCCCGGACTGTATACTTTTGATGCCGATTGATCCCATCCGCTGTCCGGATTAACCTCTTCCGGCCGGTCAACCTCTTCATACTTGTAATCCCAAAGATATTTCGAAAACACATCCGTGAGTAATCCCCGCGCATAATTACTGCGATTAAGCCGCTCGATCTCTTTGTAGGTAAGCAGAAGTTTGTCCGGATTTCCCAGCTTGGGTATCCAGTAATTCTCGTCATCCATCGCATTCCGGCAATTAATTAGCGGCAGGCTGGCATATGTTTTAGGCGGCGGCCCTGGTTTGGGGGTGGGCACATGCTTTGAAACTGTAGCACAACCCGCCAAAACTACCAGGCAGATGAAAACTATCAGATTTCGCGTCAAATTAAATTCTCCCCTTCAGATTTGTGGAATCCCCCGGGCGAAGCCCGGGGCCTTCGGCGTTGTAGGGTAAATTAGTATATCAATTTTTTCCGGGGTGGCCGCAACCAATAAGCAAAACCGGAATAAGCGCAGCCGCCCAACCGCGGTCTCAAGGCCCGGGAAGCATTTTTTCCCAATCAATCTGCATGTCGTCCATCAATTCATTTTTTTCTTTGCTGGTTAAACTCTCCCAGGCATCAAAAACATATCTTTCTTCGGCATCCACAAACTTCAACGGCGTTTTTTCAAAATACTCTATAAACTCTTTTTTATTCATCCTGGAAATTTTTCCGGCCACTACCCGGGCTTCATTTTTAGACAATCCCAACTGCTCCAGGTTCAACTGCAAACCCTTTACAGTGCAGTAATTATTATATAACGGCACGCTAACCGGCAGGAGTTTGTAGATCGGATCACGGGCCCCCTGGACGCTTTCCAAAGTAATCTTGGCATTTATACATCCGCCCTCAAAGCGCATTTTAACCGCTTCCTCCACCCACCGTTTCAAATTCCATACTTCGACGCTTTCTTTGGCCCAGTTGCCCGCCGGAACACAGAGTAATCCTCCCGCCACCAGACCGACTAAAATTCGGATTTTCATCGCCTTTTTCATCTATACTTTCCGCCTTTTCCCTGCCGCCCGGCTGCCGGCAAAATCCAACTGGATACTTTTAGTTTATACCTGTTAATAAAATCCAACAACCTTTTTTGTCAATAAACCTGAAGCCATTGGCATAAAAACACTGTTTTTTCAGCTTAAGTATTTTTAATTATTAGCCGGATATTTTAAAAGTGCATTAAAGAATATATTTTCTATCCCCTATTCCAGAGGCTGTGTTATAATAATTGTTTAGAGATTGCTTTGTCGCTTACGCTCCTCGCAATGACAGAAAATCCTTTAAAAACAGTCATTGCGAGCGACCGAAGAGAGCGCGGCAATCACGTTTTTTCAAATTGGGACACAGTCTCTAAAAGCGGAGAGACAAAATTATGCGAAATATCCTTAAAGCTAATAAATTTAATACCAATTTTTCTTCTCTCCTTTCTAATTTTCCGACATCCGCACCTTCCCGCCGCCGCCTGCTGCTTTTACTGCTGGCCGCCGGGATACTGATTTCTCCCAGAACTGTTTTTTCCGAGGGTTCATATCAATTTGGGCTTAATCAATTTTTGTACGATTATTCCTATAAGACCAGTCCTAAGTATGTTGATATCATTACCTCCGGAGAGATTATTAATATTTCGCTTTGCGGGCATATTAATACTGATCAGCTTTCCGTTATTATCATTGCGCCGGATGCAACTACCACCACCTACAATATTACCTCCCCGTCGGATCCCGGCCATGTGGATGTTGCCGATCCTTTTACTAGTCCGTTAACTAATCCCATACGCTATGACACTTCCGATGCCGGGAGCGGTTTTGGCCTTTATGAAATACGCCTGGAAAATATCAGTGGCTCTGGTTTTTGGCGTTATGATATTTCAGTCACGCCAAATATCTCGACTGACCCGGATCCCACTGTTGCTGCCGGCAGGCTTTATGCGTATATCTGGGCTTTTACCGACAATGGTTATGGCCTGGATCAATCCACCGACGCTGACTGCTATACTCTTGTCCCCGGCGGACGCGCCAATACTAATTATGTCTGGTTTCTGGACTTGAATAATTTGGTAGGTTGGGCGTACGATATTATCGCCAACAATCTTGGAGTATCTCCCCCCTATTCCGGTTACAGCATTCCTATTGCCTATGGCAGCACCACGCCAAAATGGCCGGTATATGTCGGCTATCCCACAATCGCTGATCCGCCGCCGATTTTACCCCCGTTTCTCAGCAACGTTAGATTTATAGATGATGAGGGCGTGGATATAACCATCTCGCCTAACGGCGATCTTGCTCAGGATACCGGATACTTTGAATTTACCTCCGATGTTACCGGAACTTGCGCCATAACCGTTGATATCAATCAAAATGGGCAATATGGCGCCGGCGACAGGCTATTGCTTAGTGAGGTCATGATTGGAGCCAATTCAGTTCTTTGGGACGGCAAGGATACCAATGGCGTTGTCGTTCCGGTCGGGACGTATGCGACGCAAATACAGGTTCGCATGGGCGAGTATCACTTCATCGTCTCAGACGTGGAGACCAGCGGCGGCGGTACGCAGGACGGGTTGACCATCCGGGAGGTTTTTTACGATCAGAGCCTCGCCAATGACACCTTGGTGTTTTGGGATGATAAAACAATCCTGGACGGCACGACTACCCTGCCTGATGGAGCACTTTGTAATTCGCCGGAAGCGCGGCATACTTGGGGCGACTTTACCGGCATTAGTATTGGCAATAATAGTTATATGGATACTTACGTCTACGGCCTCGATACCCTTGTGTCTGCCAATGCTATTGTGTCTAACAATAATGATCCTTTACTTGGTCCGGTTTTAGATCTTGACGCGGACAACAGCAGTGGTTTAACCGGGGCTGACTATCAGACCTCTTTTACCCTTAACGGCAGTGCGGTCGCGATATCGGACAGTGATGTCACCATCACCGATGATGGGGCTACTATAGCTAGTGCTACCATCACATTAAGCAGCCCTCGGCCCGGCGATGTTTTGACCGTGGCGGAAGCCGCTTTGCCATCCGGCATAACTTTAGATCCTGCTTCGAATAACCACTATATTATTTTAAATGGCACGGCCGGCCTCGCGGATTTTGAAACCGCGATCAAATTAGTGTCTTTTGAAAATACTCTGCCTGCTCCGGTCACAACCAACCGCACGCTTACAGTAGTCGTCAATGATGGGGTTACCGACAGCAATCTTGCCCTTAGTATAATTAGTATGCTTACGCTTACGCCCCTGCCCACACCCGCGATCACGCCTGCCGCGACTGCCGGCAACACCGCCACCTTCACGCCAAACATACCCGAAAAACGTCTTGGGCAAGGCGGGGGCTATGCCGAGCCTAATCCCTTTTTCCCCCAACGCGGTCAGAAAGTGCAATTCCTCTTTTCTCTGGACAACGCTAATAGTTATTACAAAATACGAATTTTTACCATTAAAAACCGTTTGATCCGGACCTTGGATAACCTCCGGGAGTGGGATGGCCGGGATAACCGGGGTCACGCCCTTGAGAGCGGCGTCTATATTTACCAGATCGAATCAGGTAATCGGCATGAAAGCGGAACTGTTGTCTTGTTGATGAATTAAGAGAGCCATTGGTTTACTCTGACACTCCCGGCCTGGCCGGAATTGCGGTAAAGCGGCTAAAAAACGCGGGCGGAATAAATTCTTATTCCTATGAACAGGAGATAACCTTATGTGTAAAAGCACTCTCTTCCTACTTAGTGCCTTTATAATCCTCATGAACTTTGCTCCTCCCACGCGGGGTTTCTTCCAGGATGAAGCCCGCGGTGTACGTCCAGCCGGCATGGGGGAGGCCTTTGTCAGCGTAGCGGATGATGCTAATACCGTGCTTTACAATCCCGCAGGATTTTCACGAATCAGCGAGATGGAACTCGTAGGTATGTACTCGGATCTCTATACCGGTTTAAATGCTCTTCTCTATACCGGCCGGCGTGACCGCCTCGGCTACAACTTTATTTCTTTAGCTCTGCCGGTTTCAAAGCATGTCGGTTATTTTGGAACTTCCTGGACCCAATTGCAATCCGAATTTTATCAAGAAAACAGTTTTGCCTTATCTTATGCCCGCCGAGTGTGGCAAAAATATCAATTGGACTTAGGTGTAAATTTAAAACTCCTTGGCTGGAAGGTTGACAGTAATGCTTTTACGGACGAAATCTCACGAACCGGCTTTACCGTGGATATCGGCGCTTTAGCCAATCTCTTCCCAAACTTTCAAGCCGGCCTGGGCCTTGACAATTTAATCCCCGCTGATATGGGCGTTGATGAAACGGAATTTGTGCCTGTCAATATACGGATTGGAGGGGCATATATTGTTCATTTAAAAACCGCTTATTTGCAATCTGTCCAGGCGCAATTGGAACTGGCGACCAGGGGCGTTACCTATGAAAATGGCATGTTTAACCTCAAACTCGGCGTGGAAGGCCTTTTTTTTCAAAAATTATTAGCCGTCCGTTTCGGCTTAAATAGAGACCGGTTCACCAGCGGATTAAGTATCTATTACTTGCTGCCCCAGCAACCCTTGTCTTTTCAACTCGATTATGCTTTTACTCTGCCGTTTGGACTCAAATACACTTCCGGTTCACATCGTGCGGGCCTGACCGCAAGATTCTACGATTTTCTTCAGGAAAAAGCAGCGGCTGCGCCTAAACTCACCCCCGTGCCTACACCTATACCCCAACCCGCGCCTGAACCCGCAGCGGAACAGGCACTGGAAAACAAGCTTCAGGCCATGCAGAAAAAAATCGAAGCGGGTGAACTAAAACCGATATCTTTTGAACTGAACAATAGCACCATCAAACCGGTATCCTTTGCGACTTTGGATTATTTGGGAGGCATTCTGGAAAAATATCCGACCTTGAATGTCCGCATCGAAGGGCACACCGATTCACAAGGTAAAGATGATTACAACAAATACTTATCCCAAGCCCGTGCCGAATCCACGCGGAACTATTTAATAACCAAATTTAAGATTGCTCCTGAAAATCTTGTCCCCCTGGGGTTTGGCGAAGAGCGGCCCATTGCTGATAATAGTACACATGAGGGACGGGCAAAAAATCGCCGGGTTGACTTTCATGTAATTTCTCAAAGCAAACAAAACGTCCCGGTTGACATAAGCAAAGATCATAAGCAGATCATCATTCAACATAATCAGACCGCTCCGGCACTTGACACCAAGCCTGCCCCGGCTCCGGACGCGCAACCCACTCCGGCTCCGGATGAGCGGTGAATCCGGGTTACATTCACTTTTTCTACTAATTGAAAAATCCCTGGCTTCCGGCTGAAAGCATGCCGGAATGACAAAATATAAATTCCAAGTACTTGCGAGCCATGACACTAGATGGTTTAGTCCGAAATTCTCCAGGTTGACTAATCTACTATGAATTAATATAATATTCCGGTTACAGTTGTAGAAAAGCGGTTTTTATTCAAGGAGGGAAACATGAAAAAGCTATATATCCTGGCAGCAGCTGTCGTGCTGATGCCTTTATCCGCACCGGCGGCTGAAACCGCTAAAAGTATTATACAAAAAGTGGATCAGAACCAGGTCTTCACTACCCAGGAATTCAAGGCGGTCATGACTATCACCAAGGGCAAGCGCAGGTTGGTCAAGACCTTTTTCGGCTTCGGCAAAAAGGACGGCACCAAATCCTTCATGGAATTTACCAATCCCGAGGACCTGGGGGTTAAATATCTCAAAATCGCGGACGAGCTCTGGATCTACTTCCCGGACGCGGATGATATTATGAAAATCTCCGGCCACATGCTGCGGCAGGGAATGATGGGCAGTGATATTTCCTACGAGGACATGCTGGAGAATGATAGCATCGAAGAAAAATACCAATCCGAACGCCTAGAGGACCAGAAAATTGGTGAGCGGGATTGTTTTGTGATCAAGTTGACCGCGAAAAAACCGGATGCCACTTATGCCAAGCAGATTATCTTCGTGGACCAGATCTGGTTCCTGCCTCTAAAAATCGAGCTGTTCGCCCGCGGGGGACGGCTGCTTAAAACTATGACCCAGGCCGAGGTGAAAAAGATCGGTGCCCGCTGGGTCCCGAACACTATTCACATCCGGGATATGCGCAAAAAAAATTCCGAGACTACTATTACTTTTGATGAAATAGTCTTTGATAAAAAAGTCCCGGCCCGGGTGTTTACCAAGGGATATTTAAAAAGATAGCAGCAACGGGGAGACCGGTCTTCATGCTCTATATAAAGTCAGTTATTTTAACCTTTACCCTCCTGTTCCTGGTCTCCGCAACCGCGGCTGAAATCAAGGTATCCGGCACTCTCCGCAATGACGCCATCTTTATGTTTTCCGGCCCGGATTCGGAATTCCACAATCTCCTGGAAAACCAGTTAGTCCTGCAGCGCCAGGCGGCTGACTGGAAATTCTACAGTGATCTGAGATTCTACCTGCTTTACGGAAACGCGGCTGACGCGGAGACAAATTCGCCCGAAGCTGACTACTCTTTTGTCCCCAGGATTTTGCGCACCTTTATCAGATATTACACTGATTACGGGGATTTCACTCTGGGCAAAACCTATATCGCTTTCGGGAATGCCGGTGTCTTCAATCCTTTTGAGCTGGACCGGGAAATTAACTTCATGGACCTGAATTATATTAAGGAAGGAATATTAGCTCTCTCCTGGGAGCTTCCCCTGGGTGACCTGGGCGGGGTAAAATTTTACGCCGGCCCCGAAGCTCTTGGCTCTGATCTCGCTGCCCGAATAACAGTTTATACGAATGTAAGCGGTGATGACCTGTTAACCGTTATTAATCGCAGCGGCCGAGAC
>DAOVYW010000078.1 GCA_030635415.1 Candidatus Firestoneibacteriota bacterium | reverse complement strand
CCTCAACAGGCTTGGCTACAACCTCAACAGGCTTGGCTGCATCCTCAACAGGCTTGGCTGTATCCTCAACAGGCTTGGCTGCAACCTCAACAGGATCGGCAGCAACCTCAACAGGCTTGGCTGCAACCACAGCGGGATCGGCAATACTTCCAGGAGAGGTAGTCTCTGGTTCGTTCAGGGGCGTGCCCGGACCAATTCCTTCCCTAGGCTGGTATTTCTCATCAACCGGGTAAATCGGAGTTTCGTTATTGTCATTCAAGGGAGTACCAGCCCCTATTCCCTGCGCTGCCACGGGCCTTGATTGTTCCGGCTCATCCGGCTTCGGTTTAATGTCTTCGTCTACCATCATCTACAGCCTCCAATATATCTTCTCCGCAGCAAAGAGCAGAGTTAATGAAACTTCCGGGTATAAACCCGGACTTCCTTACATTAAAATGTTAATAGATTACCCGGCATCTGCCATAACTTTTAAACGCTCCATGATTTCTTTAATAACTTCTTCCGGTGTGGAAGTTCCCGCAGTAACTCCCACATGTTTGACTCCCCGCAACCAATCCGGCTGAATTTCATCCACGGTTTCAATATGGTGAACCGGCACCCCGTTCTCTTGGCAAATCACCGCCAAACGAGTGGTATTTGCGCTGTTCCGCCCTCCCACTACCAACATCAGATCAACTGATTGAGCCAGCAAACGGGTCTGTTTTTGAAGATCCGTAGTGGCATTGCAGATAGTATTTAAAACCTTGAGTGTCCGGGTCCGCGTCAGCAGCGCACTGGCCACCTGCTGAAGATTTTCCAGGGCCTGGGTGGTTTGCGCGATCAAGCCGTAACTCTTTTTTTCCGGCAGATTCGGAATCTGCTCTGCTCCTGAAACCACGATCGCCCGGCCTTGCACTGTCCCGATGATTCCTTCCACTTCGGGATGATCGGAATCACCCAACACAATCAGGTCATACCCCTTCTCCACCAGTTGCCGCGCCAATTGCTGGGCGCGCTGGACAAAAGGACAGGTGGCATCCACAACTTTTAAACCCCGGGCTTGGGCCGCCGCGATAATCTGCGGCGAAACTCCATGAGACCGAATGATTATAACACCCTTGGGAATCTCGCTCAAGTTTTTAACCGCTTTCACGCCTTCTTTTTCCAGGCTGCGAACCACTTGGGGATTATGGATGATCGGCCCCAGCGTAAAAACCGGCTGCCGCTCCTGACGCACAGTTGCAAAAGCTTTTTGGATGGCGGCCTTCACGCCAAAACAATGTCCGGCGTTTTTGGCCAGCGAGATTTTCAACCAACCTCCTCCTGGATTTCTTTTTTTAAACCTGAAATGGCATTCATAACCCGCTGGGATATCTCACGCAAGACGCTTTTTTCCTCCGGTTGGGCGTAGAGATCGCCCATCTCAACCTGATCCCCGAAAATAACCCTTATCGGCCGGCAGCGTATCCGGCCGCCTTTAGGCCAGGCTTCATAACTGTGGTGAATATAGGCGGGATAGACCGGCATTTTACTCATATACGCCAGCTTGGCGAATCCGGTTTTGCCGCGCTGCAGCTCACCATTTTTCGTGCGCGTACCCTCGGGAAAAACCAGCAGGGACCCGCCGCTTTTTAAAACTTCTTTGAAAAGCTCCCAGTCTTGATTAGGCCCTTGTCCGCGAACCACGGGATGGGCATTTACACTGCTGATTATCCGGCCAAAACCGCCGCGCTTGAAAAGCGTTGATCTGGCCATAAAATGAATTTCGCGGTGCCGGACACCCACCGCTATTATCGGCGGATCCAGAAAGCTGGCGTGATTGCTGGCCAGAAGGAGCCCGCCGCGCTGGGGAATCTTTTTCCAATGCTTGACCTTCAGCCTGAAAAAAAGGCGCAACATCAGTTCGGCCAAAGCTAATATAATCCGGTAATGCCACCTCATGCCGGTTGGTTCTCTTTTTCATGAACCACGTGTAGAATGGCCGCAACCACCTGTTCAATACTCTTGCTGGTAGAATCCAATACCAGGGCATCAGGCACGCATTGCAAGGCTCCTCCAGGCCGGTTACGATCCTCCTGGTCACGGCGTTTCAGATCGGCCAAAAGTTCATTATAGGACTGTTCGCGGCCCTGGCTACTTAATTCTTCAAAACGGCGGCGGGCCCGTTCCTCCTGACCGGCATCCAGAAACACCTTGACCTCGGCCTGGGGAAAAACCACGGTGGTAATATCCCGGCCTTCCATCACAACCCCACCCGAGGCGCCCATGGCCTGCTGAAGCTCAACCAGCTTTTGGCGTACACCTGGATAGCTGGCTACATAAGCGGAGACGTTCCGGGATACTTCCGGCGCACGAATAGCTGCTGACACGTCCTCGCCATCCATATAAATTACGCCGGCTTGTCCAGTTGCAAATCCAAGGCTCACCTGCCGGGCTATATCTTCTACGACCCGGCCGTCAGAAAGATCTATTCCCGCCCGCATAGCCTTTAGAGTAACCGCGCGATACATGGCGCCGGTATCAATATATAAATAATTGAGCTGACAGGCCAGAGACTTGGCAACCGAACTCTTGCCGGCTCCGGCCGGCCCGTCAATCGCAATAATGAGAGGATGCTTCATGCTGTTTTCTCAATCCCTCGAAAGCTGACATATACCACTTACGGGATGTAGGGACGTTTAATTAAACGCCCCTACATTCGTGGGTGGTACTCCAATCACTAATATATATTCCCTTTCCTCCGGAAATTCACTCCGGGCACAATTAGCGCTCCTGCATTTATCGCGCAACCTTTTCCAATATCTCCCAGAAACCTGGAAAGGAGGTGTTTACGCACTGCGGGTTCTTTATGGTTACGCCCTGTTCGGAAACCAGGCCGGCTATGGCCAGACTCATGGCCAGACGATGATCACCATGAGAATCAACCTCTCCTCCGCGAATATTACCGCCCTGAATAAGCATGCCATCCGGGCGCTCCTCAACCTCTACTCCCAGGCTGCTTAATTCCGTGGCCAGCATGCTGATCCGGTCAGTTTCTTTCACGCGTAATTCAGCGGCATCCGAAATTATGGTCTCGCCTTCAGCCACAGCTGCGGCTACTGCCAGGACAGGAATTTCATCTATCAGACCGGGAATCATGGGACCATAAATATGGGTGCTCTTCAAAAACCCCTTTCCCCTAATTATTAAATCAGCCACCGGCTCCCCGGCCTCCTGCCTCTGGTTTTCCATTACTACTTCCGCGCCCATATTTACCAGTACCCGGATAATTCCGGAACGTCCGGGGTTTAAACCGATATTTTCAAGTTTTAGTTCTGCTCCCGGCAGGATGGCGGCCGCTGTCATGAAAAATGCGGCGGAAGAGATATCGGATGGTATATTTATTTTCCGGCCGCTTAATTCCGATCTTCCGTCCACTAATATTTTTTCATCCGGCAGCTGTCCCGGCCCGGAACCGGGAGCCGTTCCACTGGCTACTGCCACGCCGAAAAACCTCAGCAGCCGCTCGGTATGATCCCGGGAACTACCCGGCAAGGATATGCTGGTTTTACCCTGCGCGAACAACCCGGCCAGAATTATACAGGACTTGACCTGCGCGCTGGCTACGGTTGAAATATAATCAATGGCCCTAAGATTTCCCCCACAGATACGCAGAGGACACCTTCCGCCCGGTTCGCTCTCAATCTGCGCGCCCATCCGGAACAAGGGATCTATAATACGCTGCATGGGACGACGCCGAATCTGTTCATCGCCGGTTATAATTGATTCAAACGACTGTCCTGCCAGCACGCCGGAAAGCAGGCGTACTCCGGTTCCGGAATTGCCGCAATCTATCACACTCCGGGGCGGTTTTAATCCCTCCAGACCGCAGCCTTGAATAATCAGCTCTTCATTATGCCAATTAACTGTGGCGCCTAATTGTTGGCAGGCCGCCAAGGTATTCAGGCAATCCTCAGCCTTTAAAAAATTGGTAATGCGTGTCTCCCCTTGAGCCAGCATACCCATGATCGCGGCCCGGTGGGAAATGGATTTATCTCCCGGGATAACTATCTTGTGCTTGATCCGTCCGGCAGGTTTAACCTTTTTTACGTCCATTTTTTTTCCCCTCCATGCCCTGGCGAAAAGCATAAGCCCGTTCCAATTCCTGCCGCAGGGATGTTTCTTCCCGGTTTCGTAAAAACCCTTCCAAACGGCTCAATTTTTTTTTAAACCGGACCAGCACGGTGCAGATTTCTTCACGATTGTTTAGTAAAATATCCTGCCACATGGCAGGTAATCCGCCGGCAATACGGGTAGTATCCAAAAACCCGGTGGATGCAATTTCCATGAGGCCGGTATCGCGGGCCGCTAAATCCACGATTAGATTTACCAGGCCTACAGCAACGGCATGTGGCAGATGCGAAACCGCCGCGGTCCAGCGGTCATGTTCTTGAGGCGTTACGACCTTGATTTTCCGGCATCCTACTGACCTCCATAAGGCTTTAAGCGGCGCCAAGGCTGCCATATTCACCCCAGATGTCTTGATAAGCATGCAAAGTGATCCCAGGTATAAATCTTGGCGCGCGGCCAGGACTCCGGCTTTTTCTGAACCGGCCATGGGGTGGGAACTAATAAAATCAAACCCAGGTTTAGGTGGCAGCAAACCGGCTATATGCCCCAGCAACTTGACCTTGGTGCTGCCCAGGTCCGTAACCAGGCATCCGGCATGCAGATGGGGCAGCATGGCTTTGAGCAGCGGCAAAGTACTGCTAACCGGCCCTGCCAATATTACCAGGTCGGCGTCCCGGACTGCCCGGGGAACGGAAAGCGTGCCCGAGTCTATACAACCCCGGGCCTTGGCTTCACGAATAGTCTTAACGCGCCTTACCAGGCCGACTACCTCCCGGGCTAATCCCTGTTTCTTCATGGCCAAACCAAGCGAGCCTCCCATTAAACCCACGCCCGCAATCACGGCCTTGGAAAACAGCAATTTCTTCACCTCAGCATCCTCACCAGGACTGTCCGCAGAGCGGGGCCAAGGGTTTGAGCATCTCAACCAGATGGGTAAATTCTTCGGGCAGCAGAGACTGGTCTCCGTCGGACAAAGCTTCCTCGGGCCGGGGATGAACCTCTATCGATAGTCCATCCGCCCCGCCGGCCAGCGCGGCCCGGGACATGATGGCAACCAGGCTGCGGCGACCCGTAGCGTGGGACGGATCAACCACTACCGGCAGATGGGAGAGTTCCTTTACTGACGGTACGGCTGCCAGGTCCAGAGTATTGCGGGTATAGGTTTCAAAGGTTCTAATACCGCGCTCACAGAGAATCACGTTGTAATTACCCCGGGAACAGATATATTCAGCCGACATGAGCCATTCCTTAATCGTAGCGCAAAGTCCGCGTTTTAAAAGCACGGGTTTTTTTGCATCCCCGACCGCTTTGAGCAGATCAAAATTCTGCATGTTGCGGGCACCGATCTGGAGCAGATCGGCATACTTGGCAACCAGATCAACCTGGCTTACGTTCATAACCTCTGTCACTACGGGCAATCCGGTTTCCTCCCGCGCCCGGGCTAAAAGCTTGAGCCCTTCCTCGCCCAAGCCCTGAAAAGCATAGGGACTGGTACGGGGCTTAAACGCTCCACCTCGCAGCAGGTTGGCGCCTGAGGCTTTTACCAGCCGGGCGGCCTGGATCAAGGTTTCCCAATTTTCCACGGAACAAGGACCGGCAATCAATCCAAAATGGCCGTTGCCGATCTTGACTCCGCCCACGTCCACCACGGTAGGTTCCGGCTTGAAATCCCGGGAGACCAGTTTAAACGGCTGGAGAATCGGCATGGACTGTTCCACCCCGGGAAAAGCATCCAGGGGTACGCTCTGCAATATCCTCTCATCCCCGATGGCGCCCACTATAGTCCGTTCGGTTCCCTGGGAAACATGTGTGTTCAATCCCTTCTCTTTCAGCTTTTCCAAGAGATGATTGATCTGTTCCTTAGTAGCGTCCTTGCGCATTACAATAACCATAGTTATGATCCTCCTGAAATTATTCCACTTGGTAATTAGGCGTGTATCGCCAAATACTATTTTTAGAGAATTCCCCCAGTTTTGTCATTCCGAGGAAGCGAAGCGACCGCGGAATCTCCTTGAACCCTAGGGGTTTTGGAGATTTCTCGCTTCGCTCGAAATGACATTGCTGAAAAAAACTTATTGGAGACACTCCCATTAAATTTCCACACACTGTGTAGGGGCGTTTAATTAAACGCCCCTACAATTTAACATGGATAATGCCGAAGCTTTATTGCCGGCCCTTATCACTTTTTATAATTCCCCAACACCCTCTTAACCGCCCTGATCATCTTATCATTTTGAACCCGGGTTCCCATGGTAATCCGCACATGAGAGCCGGCAAAAGGCCGGATTATAATTCCCTCCCGCATTAAGTCCCTGCTGAATTTTTGACTGTCCCGGATGGGCGCTTGCGTAAAAATGAAATTAGTCTGGGAGGGTATGATCTTGAAGCCCATCCCGGCCAGAATTTTTCCCATACGTGTCCGCTCTGAACGGGCCAGTTCCACGCTTTGGCGCATATGCCCGCCTGCTTCCAAAGCGGCCCGGGCCCCTAGCTGGGCCAAATGATTTACACTAAAAGGCTCCCGCACCCGTTCAATGGCGTCAACTATGCTTTTAGGCGCCACGCCGTAGCCGATACGCAGACCGGCCAAGCCATAGGCTTTGGAAAAAGTCCTGAGTACCACCACGTTTTCCCGCTCGCGTACCAAGTCCAGGGATAGACCCATAATCCGGGAATCAGCATATTCATAGTATGCTTCATCCAACACCACTAAACATTTTTTCGGAACTTTTTTAATAAATTCCCGTAACGCAACGGGCGCTACTGCCGTACCCGTGGGATTATTGGGATTGGCAATAAAAATAATCCTGGTTCTGCGCGTAATGGCCCGGGCCATGGTCTCCAGATCGAATTGGTAATTCCGCATCGGTACTGCTATTAATTTGGCGTCCATCAGTTGGGGCACGGAATAATATACTACAAAGCTCATCTGCGAGGTTAAGACCTCGTCTCCCGGCTCAAGTAAAGCCAAGCCTAAAAGCACTAGGAGCTCATTGGATCCGTTACCAATAATAATTTCTTCCGCCCTGAGTTTAAGGTATTGCCCCAGGGCCTGGCGGAGATAGTAGCATCCGCCGTCCGGATAAACTCCGATTGAACCGGCCGCCTGCTTCAGTACCCGAATGACCTGGGGAGCCGGTCCCAGGGGATTTTCATTGCTGGCCAGCTTTACCGCCCCCCGGACTCCCAGTTCCCGCTCCACTTCCTCAACCGGCTTGCCCGGCTGGTAAGGCTGGATGCTTTGGACACACGCCCGGACCTTTGGCCTTACCAGCCTCATTTTTCCCCGCTCCGGGGATAAGAACCGAGCACTTTCAAGTTGTTGGCTAACGGCTTGAGCGCGGCCAGCGTGCGTTTCATCTTCGGTTCCGTGACATGACCATAACAGTCAATGAAAAAAAGGTAATTCCAGGCCCGCTCCCGGGAAGGCCGGGATTCTATACTCGAGAGGTTAATGCGGTGTTGGGAAAAAGGTTTAAGGATTTTATGGAGCGCGCCTACACTGTCCCGAATAGCCAGCATGATGGAGGTTTTATCCCTCCCGGTAGGCCCGGACATATGCCGCCCCAGCACCAGGAACCTGGTTACATTATTGCTGCTATCCTCTATGCCCTGGGCCAAAATTTGCAAACCGTGAATCTGGGCGGCCAGGCGCGAAGCAATCGCCGCGGTTCCCGGATTCCGAAAAGCCATCTGGGCCGCCTTGGCCGTAGAAGAGACTTCCACTCTTTCAACTTCAGGCAGGTTGCCGTCCAGCCATAAGCGGCACTGCGCCAGGGGCTGAGGATGGGAATAAACCTTTTTCACGGTCGCCATCCCGCTTTCACGCGAAAGCAAATTTTCCTCTACGCGCAAAGATACCTCGGAACAAATGTTAAGCACGCTGTCGGCGAACATATCCAGTGTATGGTTAACCACTCCCTCGGTGGAGTTCTCTACCGGCACCACGCCGTAATCCGCGCGCCCACACTCAACCTCGCGAAAAACATCCGCAATACCGCTTACGGGCAGATACTGCGCCGAAGCTCCGAATTGCTCCTTGGCTGCCTGATGCGTAAAAGTTCCTTCCGGACCGAAATAGGCAATTTTCAAACCAGCCTGCAGCGAGATCGAGGCAGATATAATCTCCCGGTATATCGCGTGCAGAGCTGCCAAGGGAAAGGGACCGTCCTGGCGCAAGGTTTTAAGCCGGGCCAACAATTTGCTCTCACGGTCAGGAGCGAAAACCGGTATTTGCGCCCGCTCCTTCTGCCGGGAAATCTCCAGTACCCGGCGAGCCCGGCGGTTGAGTAACTCTACGATTTTTTCGTCAATTTTATCTATGGCTTGACGGGCTTTGTCGAGACTCATTTATCTCTGCCCCTTTCTTTAACTTTTCTATCTCCTTCGAGGTCAAATACCGCCAGCGGCCCACCGGCAATCCGGTCACGGATAAAAATCCGAACTTTACCCGCGTCAAGGCCGTAACCGGATGATGGATGGCGGCGCACATCTTGCGGACCTGGTGCTGCCGTCCCTCCTTCAGGACAATTTCCACCACGGCGCATTTTTTCATCCTCTTGACCAAGCGCGCTTTAGCCGGCCGGGTCCTGGTATAGCGTTGGAATTTATCCGGTATTCTAACACCCGCGGCCATTTTTTCCATATCCTCACGCGAAGGAACATCACTGACCTTGGCATGATAAGTCTTGGGGAACTCATAGCGGGGATGAGCCAAACGCTGCGCCAGTTCACCATCATTGGTCAGCAAAATCGCTCCGGAAGTATTGTAATCCAAACGTCCCACCGGATAAATCCGGGCCCGCACTCCCCGGAGCAAATCTATGACCGTAGTGCGCTGCTGGGGATCCTCCGCCGTAGAAACCACTCCCTCGGGCTTATTCATCAGCACATAAACCAGAGGCTGGGACCATACCCGGCGCCCCTCGACTTTAACGGCATCATGTTTCGAATCCAACCGGAAAGCCGGAGATTCTATTATCTTTCCGTTAACCGTCACACGTCCGGAAAAAATCAGCTGATCGGCATCCCGCCGGGAGCAAATCCCGGTTTCCGCCAGAAAACGATTCAACCGGAGATGCGACTCCTGGTGATCACTCATGACTGGCTGCCGGCTTTTTCACTCTCTTCGTTCGCGGCTGTTGGTTCAGCTTCCTCGCTGACGGCTTTTTCACCCTCTTCGTTCGCGGCTCTTGGTTCAGCTTCCTCGCTGACGGCTTTTTCACCCTCTTCGTTCGCGGCTCTTGGTTCAGCTTCCTCGCTGACGGCTTTTTCACCCTCTTCGTTCGCGGCT
>DAOVYW010000204.1 GCA_030635415.1 Candidatus Firestoneibacteriota bacterium | reverse complement strand
GTAGGAAGCATGGCAATCTTATTTTATCCTTATAAAATCGAGATTGCTTCATCACTGTCGCTCCTCGCAAAGACAGCAGAAAGGGTTTTGCAGCAGAATCTTATAATATAACCGTTCCCCATATAAGAAAACATAAGACTAATATATTAAAAAATTCTTGGAATTCTATCAAATGCTTGACTTACCGTCAAGCTATTAGACCGCTGTTTATTCTCCCGTTCTTCCCGGCGTGGGCGTCATTCGTGCCGCGATCTCATTCCGGCCTTCCTTTTCCTCCTTGTCCGGAGACCAACTTTTAAATTCCGTACGTCCCTCTATCCCCAAAAAAAGCTCCTGTCCGGAATCCACATCGAAATCCTTGTAAATTTTAATTTTCCGGAAAGGATCCAGGTGATATTCCAGGCCGACCAGAGATTGCCAGGATAAGGTTCCCGGTTCTCCCTCGGCTTCCTTCAGAATGCCGCGGTAATTCAAGAATAAATCATCGGTTAAATATTTTCCCACGTCGATCTGGGTATTCATAAGCAGACTGGTTCCGGTTATTTCCTTTCCTCCCTCGGCCATGGCCGACCCGGTATTGGCATCACCTTCCATTATGGAATCTGTTAGTTTTTCGACCCCGCCCAGACGAATACCGATCACATCGAGGGGCGTTATTTTTTTTATTTCTTTTTCAATTTGGCGCCCCAGAAGCTTTCCGGCCCATCTTCCCAGCACGGAAGAAATATCTTCCAAACCGGCTCCGCCCGACCGGATTTTTTGGTCCACCTCTTCCCCGGACCAACTGGAAAAATCTTCACCCATCGTCAGCAAGGATACTATCTGGGCCTTGGTCATTTCCGGATCAGATTTAAATTCGGCGTTTAAGGCTCCGATTTCTCCGTGCACTTTCAGATAAATCACGGCGTCCCGCCGGCGTCCTTCATCCCGGATATGAACATCACGAATAACGGTTTTAGCCAGACCATGCAGGCGGGGTGTTTCGCGTCCCTGAAGAATAACCTGGGTTTTCTCATTGGGATCCAGCTTAAAATCGGTATCCAAATATGAAAAAGTTCCTTTGGTAATCTCCACCCGGCCCTCCCCGGAAAAATCATGCTGGCCGCCGTTTAAAACCACTGAATTGTCAGGCGCAATTTGCGCCCGCACCATGTCATTATAGAACCAGAAGTTCGGACGGCTGATAAGCTTGAGTCCATCATAACGGGTCGTGGCCCCTTCGATTTCCCTGGCATATTCGCTCAGCGCCCGGGGGGGATAAGTAAACCGGCCATTCGCCAATTCCATCCTTCCGCCGATAACCGGTTCCTCCATGGTTCCGCGCAGCGAGACGTTCAGCTTCACGTCGGCGGACACGAATTCATAATCACTCGTGGCATCCATGCTCAGGTGTTCTGCTCCCGAATCCAGCACGAGGTTTAGTTGATGAGGCTGCAAACGCCGGAAAATGCAGGCCCAAGGCTCCGGGGAGCCGGCCGTGACTTTTAAAACCCCTTCTCCGATCCGGCCTTCCAACCGCTGTATAATCATTTTATTATCTTCAAACTTAAGGTCCGCATAAACATTTCTAACCTCCGGGGCATATAGCCGGGGCGCGATCATGCCGTTTAGAATCCGGGCCCGGCCCGAGAGACTGGGATATTCCATGGTTCCCCAGAGCTTCAGTTCCAAGCTGCTTTTTCCTGCCGCCGAGGCGATATGCGGGACAAAAACCAGGTAAGATAAATCCCCTTCCGGCATTGACAACCGGACATCCATTTCCATTCCCTTCATTCTTTCCGCCGCAGCATCGTCCTGCGGCATAGGAATTTTCCCGGTTACAGCCATGGTATATTTCCCATAACGCCGAAGCACGGCTGCGCCTTCCGGCCCCCGGAAATAGAGCCAATCATGGTCAATCACCAGCTCGCCGTAAAACACGTCAAAGGGCAGGCCAAGCACGCTGCCGTTCTCGATCTTGGGATAGATCCGGATATGAGGTATTTGCTCCGGGTCGGTATAATGCACAATGCCGTTGGCCATGCCGGTCCAGGGCTGGGGAAAACCAAGGCAGCGGGCAATCATATCCGCCGGAACGTCATGAATTTCCACCCGAAAATCCGAGGTGCCATTGTCGTCAATCCTTCCGAAGGCGTTGATGCATTGATAGTTATGCCGGGCGTCCGAGATAGTTAAACGTTTAAAAATCACGGCTCCGCCAGGAGGAAGACTTAAATCACCCACAATGGAAAAAGGACAATCCGGCGGCGTACGTATTTCCAGATTTTCTCCCTGGTACCGAACCCGGGCCCGGAAATCCCCAAAAACATATTTATCCAATCCAAAATCCGGACTGGCTATTTCCAACTGCAGGTCATGTACTGGTTTCAAGCCCAGGGTGCCCTTTAGTTTAAACTCTCCATGAAACCGCCTTAAAAAAAAATGGAAGTTCTCGGCTTTTAAATCCAGATTAAGCGCGTGCCGTCCGTCCGGCATAAAATGCATGGCCCCCGCCGATACCTGCAGGCTGCCCAGCGGCTGCCGGCCTTCCAACTTTAATATTTTCACGGTTTTATCATTCGCTTCCCAAGCGGTTTTTAATTGTTTGAAATGCCACTCGCCCAATTTAAAATTCGAAAAATCCACTTCGCCGGATAATGCTTTCAGCCGGCCGGCCAGTCCTTGGAAATCAACCCGGCCGGAAAGCGTTCCTCGCGGAGCGTTTTCCGGCTCAGCTAGCAGACCTAAATCAAAAACCGTCGGGGTCCGCATATCCCGCATTTTTATATGACCGCTATAGGCGCCAAGTTTACCGTCCGGGGAAAACAAGCTGTTAAATTCACACTGGATTTCACTCTGCCGGGCATTCAAATGAGCTTTGCCATTGAGCTGCCGGCGGTTTAGTATCAGTTGCACGCTCCCGGAAATAGGTTCACAGAGAGCGCCTTTTCCCGGAGCTATCAGCGCTCGTACGGAGTCCAGGTTGGAATTTTCCAGCATTAGCTGAAAAGTACCACCCCGTTCTGATCCGAAGTTAAATTCTCCGGAACCCGACATCGATCCCCATTGAAACTGCTTTAAATTTATTTTTTTCCCGGCCAGGATTAACTCCGCTTGCGCCGCAGGTAAAACCTTTCCGTCAACCCCAAAATGATCCAGTGCCAGCTTTCCCGAATATTTAGGTTCCAAGGAATGATGATCACAAGTACCGTCAATCTTCAGATCACCCGTCCATTTTCTCTTCCCGATTTTAAAGGATTCCATCCAGGCTAGGACCTTAAAAAACCGGCCGGTTTTTTTCAGGTCGGTTTCCAGCACCAGATTGAATTTCCCGTCCCCTTGGAGCATTTCCAGTTTTTTAATCCATAATCGCCGGCCGCTCGAGGAAAATTCCAGACTGCCGGAATCGGCGGAAATGCCATCCCACTCCAATCCGGCGAGAGTTACGTTTCCCTTGGATTTAAGCGCTTTTAAAGCTCCCGTCAGGTTCACTCTCCCGCTGACTTGGCCCCGCAGTCCGCTCTGCCCAAACCCTGCTCCACCCAAAGCGGCAAGATTTTCTAAATTAACCTTTTGCATAATTAAGTTCCCCTGGAGCTTAACCGGCTTTTTCAAATCCATCCAACCCGAGATGCGGAGACGTTTGCGGTCCAAATATACTTTCTTCAATTCGATTTTTTTAGGCGTAAGGGATATCTCGCCTTGAGCGTCCAGCTGGCGCCCCTTTACGTTCAGCATACTTTTAGTATGGAAATGTCCCGCCAAACAGGGACGTTCAAAAGCGCCGTCCAGCCGGCCTTTAAAATTAAGCCTGCCATCCAAATGGCTGACCATTTCCGGCAGAAAGGTAATATTCTTAATCGGTAGATTGCTGGTCCTGACCCAGCCGGCAAATACTCCAGCCCGGGCAATACTCCAGTCCCCCTCGGCCGTCAGTAATTCCCGCCGGTCTTGGGTAATCCTCAGTTTTTTAAGCGCCCATCCCGGCTCCTGATGTTCTCCCCGCACTCTTAGCCGTACTGCCTTCATATTTTCCCAATCG
>DAOVYW010000072.1 GCA_030635415.1 Candidatus Firestoneibacteriota bacterium | reverse complement strand
GCTAATACCACGTCCCTGTTTAATCCCCTTTCTGGCGCTCAGAATCTAAACACGACTAATTCCGGCGTAACCAACAGCAGTTATTCACCATTTGCAACTACTCTGACCCCGGGCGGTACGGGAGATTATACAGTATCCACGAGCACTACCAATCCTACGGGTATTGCCGGCGGACAAAAGATGTTTCATGTATTCCGCCTGACGCAGTTCGCGTTTACTTTGCCCGGAACCTGGAATGCCGGGAGTGTCCATTATGTTACTGTCACGGCGCGGGATAATATAGGTACCACGGTTCTGCCTTTTGAAGGCACGGTCTCTTTCCGTTCGCCCAACGGCGGCGTGAACGGCGCAAGCACCGGGCTGCTGGATACGGTCACCTTCTCAAATGGCGTGGCTTATCCCCGGATTCAGTTATATTATAATGGCAGTGGTATCTATCTTCAGGCCTATAATTGCAGCCCCAATCCCGGGACTATTACTAACAGCACCTCCAGTACCTTTACCGTGAATGCCGGCGCAGCCACAAAATTGATTATCATGGGCCCGGGCCAGATCCCGCGAGAGGGCGCTGCCAGCGGCGAGGGGCGTTATAATGCCGTGAATCAGCAGACCGCGGGTGTGCCTTTCATTGTATCAGTATATGCTACGGATAATTACTGGAACCGGGTCTCTTCCGGCGCGTCAGTTAATCTGAGCGCCACGGACCTGGGTGGAGGAGGCTCAATTAACAGTCCCCAAAGTATGAGCGGTGGAGTTGCCCTGTTTAACGTGGATCTCCGCCGGGTGTTGACAGGTTTCCAAACCCTGACAGCTACTAGTGGCGGTTTTGCGCCAAACACGGATGATGTTCCCATGACGCATACCAGCCATGCCTCTTTTGGATTTAATACCATCTCCTCACCGCAGACCACGGGTACTGGTTTTACTCTGGATATTACAGCCTATGATGCCTATGGGAATATCGTGACCCGCGGCGGCGAGGTTGCCGATGTAACCCTGTCCGTGGATTCGGGCGGCACGCCTTTCCATAGCAGCTCTTATTTGCCGGCCAGTATCAATGGTTCCGAATTCAACGGTGACGGCAACTGGACTACGAGCAGTTACCAAATCTTCCGCGCTGGTTTTACCATCAAGATTACAGCCACCAGCGGAACAGTATCCGGATCCACCAATACCTTTAATGTTAATGCCAATACCAGTGCCGTAACCCGCTATGTCGTGGTTATGCCAGGCCAGACCTATACTCCGGGCGAGCAGCACGGTGGAGCGTGGGGCCGCGACACAGCCAGTCCGGATCCCAGGACCGCGGGCGCGCCTTTTAGCATGAATATTTATGTGTGTGACGGGTATGCCAACCAACTGACCGGGGTTCAGGGCAACCGGACAATTAATTTATCATTTGCCGTGGCTGATTCCGGGGCTGTTCCCACTCAGGTAAATTCAGTCAGCGGCCTGGTTAATTTCAGCCAGACCTTGACCATAGCAACCACAAGGCAGGATATCACGGCCTCGGGCGGTGGAGTGCTCATACCGGGAACTTCCGGTGTTTTTACCGTGCATCACCATCCCCTGCTGGATCACTTTGAGATTTCGGCCGGTGCCGGCCAGACCGCGGGCAATGCCTTTAACACCATAATCACGGCCCAGGACCAGTACTATAACCCGGTCACCAATTATGCGGGCACGGTTTACCTATCCTGCCCGGAATTGGACTATTTGGCCCCCACTGAGAGTGTGCTCTGGGTCTCGAGCGGTTCGGTCAATTATACGGATTCCTCCCTTACAGCCAACTGGAGCGTCAGCGGATTTAATGCGGGTCAGATCTCATTCAGCACCCAGATATACCGGGCCGGCTCAGGATTCCTGTTTGTCTCGGACGTGGCCGCGGACAGGCCCAGCTCGCATACCGGGCATATTGGGCAGAGCGGCGGCATCAATGTCTCGGTAAGTACTTATGCCAGCATGTTCTGCGTAGTGCCGGGCCTGCAGCTTAGGCCGGGCGGAATCGGCAATAGCAGTACTGCCTCTTTTATGGGCGACGGGTATGAGGGCACACCGCTCTCCCAGCAGGCAGGCGCGGCTTTTAGCGTGACGGTTTATGCTGTGGACGCGTACTGGAACCATTTCCCCGGCGCCAATGACCAGTTTAGTACCACTACATCTTTACCCAACCAATCCATTATTTCCCCTAATATAGATGAAGAAGATACCGGTCCTGCCAACAATTCCCTGGAAGGCGGCATGAAGCGGATAAATATTACTATATTAATAGATGCCGATTTTACTATCACGATTGACTGTCTTACCCAGGGCGTGAATACTTATTTAACGCCTTATACTATTTATGCCTTCGCGCTGGATTATTTTGTTATTGAACCTAATGGCCTCGCGATGCCCGCGCTGTGGACAGCCGGCATACCGAACTGGGTTACCATAACCGCGTATGAAGCCGCAGATGATATTGCCACTACTTTTGATGGAAGTGCTGAGCTCAGGAGTACCCTGGATCATGATGATACCCTGCGCGCTATCAGTCCGATCTCAGTTACCTTCACTGCCGGAGTCTGGGCCGGGAATATAACTCTTTACCGGGCTAATATGCATCCCACACAGAGTAATAATTTCAGCGTGGTTTTTGGATCGCTGGTAGAAGGTAGTACGAACTTTTCAGTAGTCCCGGCCCTGCCGGACCGGCTCCTGATTGTGGAGTCCGGAGGCATGGATTATAAGCCGGGTATAAGTCCTGATATAGACCCGGCGGACGAGTTCGGGGTACAGGGTCAGCCTGCCATTCAGACGGCCGGCCAGGCAATTACCAAGATCGAGTTCTTCCTCTGCGATGAGTACTGGAACAAGGTTACGGAAACCGCGGCGCCCTACGATGCCAACGGTCAGATTACCATTGAGTGCAGTGATGGAAATCCGTATCCGGCTGAGCTGGGAGCGCAAAGCTTTAGCGGCGGATCAGTTAATGTGGATTTAACCGGAGGGGTATATACTGCCAGCAATTCCTTTATTTTATATAATGTCTATGGCCAGGCCGGCCAGTCCATCCGCGTAACCAAGGCCTCGGGCGAGACCCCTTATGAACTGGGTGTGAACAAGAACCGCGTGCCAATCAAGCATGCTGAGCCGGGAGAAGGATTCACCCTGCATATGGAAGAGCTTATCTGGATAGCCGGCCAACCCCATGACATAACCGTCACGGCCATAGATGCTTACGGCAATACCCTGGATTCCATTAACGGCGCCTCGCCCATGGCCACCTATGAGAGCGTGGATATAACGGTTAATACGGATATTGGCAGCAAGAGCATCTGGCCGGTCAAGGTCGGCACTCTGGAAGCCACTAAATGGCAGGAAGGCGTATCCAATCCCACGGTCTACTGCTACAAGAAAGCAACCGGCGCGGGCCAATTCATTACTGCCACTAATGATTTCGGCGCGGGCCCCAGGAGCGGTCAATCACCCAATTTTACAGTCGACCCGGACAGTTATGCCCGGCTGGTGCCCATTATAACCGGCATGAATACGCCGGATACTCCCGGAGCCGGCGGAACTTATATCGATCCCTATGGAACGAATTACCCCGCCTCTCCGCCGCCTCCCAGCGCCTCGGTATTTAACAATTTCGGCATGCCCGGCGCTCAGACTGCTGGTGTGAATATTGGCCTGCAAGCCTATTCCTGCGATATATACGGCAACATGGTCAAGGAACCGGATACGGAAGTCAGCATGACCAGCACAGACCGCTTTGCTTACAATCCTGGGAATGACAATGTCGAGCCAACTGATGGATATGCGAATTTCAGCGGCATGTTTGCCTTCCACACCCGGGACAATGAGAGCCCGACCACAACTATTACAGTGGCTGCAACAACTCTAACCGCAATCGCAGATGGCACTACGCCCTATATAACTGTAAATCCCAATGTTTTCCATGGGCTCCAGGTATTGGCGCCCGGGTTGGTAGCAGTAGAGGGGAGCGGGAATACCAATTGCACGGGAATAAATCCGGTAGGTTTCGGCGGGTGGTACAGCGGGGTTACGCCCACGGATCCTACTTTTGCGATGAATGCCTATAATGGCAGCGCCCAGTTTGCCGGCGCTTATTTTGTTGTAACTGTGCAGGCTGCGGATCTTTTTGGTAACTTTGTGCCAACCGCGGCAAATAATACTATCCGCCTGAATTCGGATGACCTCAATTCCAATTCCGAACCCTACTCTTCATCCTATCTGGAATCAGTGCTCTCCGGCGGCCGGGCCTGGTTCAACTGCCAGCAGCGCACTGAGGGACCGCGCAGCTTAAAACCCTCGGATCAAATAGACTCCGGCATCTGCGACGGTGATGATCCTGACAAGTCTCAGGCCGTGGTGAGAATTGTTCAAGCCGGCGAGACCAAATTCGCGGTCCTGGTAGAGGGCGTGGCTTTTGAGGATAATACCCCGGTGTATGTTGAGGCCTGTCCCAATACTTTTACCATGTGCGTGGAGGTTAGGTATACCGGTACTGGTGAGATTGTCGCCACTGCCCAGTCTTTTGTAATGGAACCAATGCTGGATCTTGGCAGTCCGCCAACCCCGGCAACCGGAATCCTGGGTAAGACTACGGGAGGAACTTTCCAAGGCGTTGCCGATATAGAGAATCAGACCTATACCCAGGCTGAGAATATTTATATCCGGGTTCGGGACGCGGCCGGCTCGGAAGATCCGGATATGGCGTTCTCGCCCGAGATTAGGGTTCAGGCCTCGGCTCCGACCAGGATCGAGATGCGGGCGGATACTATTTCTTACGAGCAGGCCGGTCAGACCTACTATCAAATCGAGGCCAACCAGAAAGCGCGGGTATATGCCGATGTTTATGATGCCAATAACAACCCGGTTTCAAGCAAAGTCCTAAGCATGCTAATCCTGGACCAAGAACTAACTTCCAGTACTCTGGGAGCGCCGGAATCCCTTACCACCAGCGCGGTTGGCACGGCTTACTCGACCTTCTATGCCGGTGCCCAGAACCTTCAGCATATTATCCAGGCTGCGGTCCAAGGCGTTGTGGGCCAATTGATAATGTCCGTGACAGTTACCAGTGACGGTGGAGTTTACCCCAATCCTTTCAATCCGCTCCGGGGAGAGTCAGCCCATATTGATTATCCCCTGGAGACGGATTCAGAGGTCAAGGTATTGATTTATACCTTGATGGGAGATCTGGTGTGGCAAACCGAATTCCCGGCTGGAGACTCCCAAGGCGGTCATGCCGGGGTTAATTCTATATTATGGAATGGCAAGAATGATAACGGTGTGACCATAGCCAATGGCGGCTACATCTGCGTGATCAAGGCTAATGATCAGGAAAAGTACCGCTTCAAGATCGGTGTGTATAAAGAGAAATAAAAAAGTAGGGGCGGCCCCCCGTGGCCGCCCGCAGTTTGGTTTAACATCAAGGGCCGCACATCCTTCGACTTCGCTTAGGACAAGGAGGCCGGCCCCTACATCTGGTGATGACATATATCAGCTTTCGTGGGATTGAAAAAACAGCACAAAATATCACAGAAATTCTGCCCTGAAGTGCGGGCTGGAAAGCGGGTGAAATGATATGTTAAAGAAAATCCGGTTAATATTAACGGCGGCCATAATTTTATTCGCCATGAATCAAGGCGCGGTATGGGCCGAAACGGGCGATCACGGACTGCCGGGCGAATATCTGAGTTATGATATCGGCGCGCGGGCGGCCGGCATGGGCGGTGCCATGACCGGTTTGGCGGATGACGTTGCCGCGATATTTTACAACCCGGCCGGTCTGGCCACCCAGAATCCCATCCGGATTGGACTGCAGCATGTTATGCTTTTTGAGGATACCATGTTTGATTTTTTTGGTTTTAGCATGCCGATCGCGGAGTTTGGGCATATCGGCATAGGTCTGGTTTTTCTTCATTCCACGGGCTTCGATGTCAGGGATGAAAACTACAATCCTCTGAGCATTTCCGACGCTGTTAGCCAGGGCGCTTTCTATTTCAGCTATGCGCGGGATATCAGGCCCAATATAACTGCCGGAGCTAATATCAAGGTGATATATGAAGATATTTTTGGCCATAGCGGAACCGGGGTGGGTATTGACCTTGGAGGGATATACAGCCTGATACCGGAATTTCAAATCGGATTTTATTTTAACAATGTGCTCTCGCCCCAGGTGCTGGGCGATACCTTTTTTGGCGGTGCTACCCTGGGATTGGCCGGTAAACTTTTTAATGAAGATCTTCTGCTGGACGCGGATATCAGTAAATCCTTCGGCAACCAGGGAATTAAGTGGAAAGTCGGCGGTGAACTGAACGTATATGAGGATATGGCATTTGTTCGTTCCGGCCTGGATGACGAGATGCGGGTACATGTGGGGGTAGGCGGGAAATACAGGAATATCACCCTGGATTATGCCACCAGTATTGAGCCCCTGGGATTGGCCCATAAAATCTCGGCCGGGTATTCGTTCGGCGGTTTTGAGGTCGGTATTAAGGCTACGCCCAAGATTTTCTCGCCCGTGGGCATTAGGAAAACCACGACTTTTGCCGTGATCGCGGTATCAAAATATCTCGTGCAGGAGTGGGAGATGAATATTAAAGATCAAAACGGGGATATCGTACGCACCTATTCCGGGGAAGACAATCCGCCCAACCAGATCGTATGGAACGGCAAGGATGACCGGGGATTGCCCGCTCCGGACGGCAATTTCAGTTCGCAGCTGATTATTACCGATTCCAACGGCAAAGTCATTAAATCAAATATCGAGTCTGTTAAAATCCAGAGCGCGGTTCCGCTGGGCGGGGAAGGCGGACTTGAGCTTGACTGATTGTTTGAGGCGGGATTTTAAAAATATCCTTTAATTACTTTACATTTTTTATACCTTTGCGGTAAAATTAAATAGAAATTAAATTTTCAAAGGGGAGTATTATGCCGGGTAAAGCAAATTTCCTTATGGTCTTGGCTGGACTGGTAATGTATGCGGCAGGAGCAAGCACCGGCTGGGCAGTTAATCTGGAAAAAGAAAAGGCTGCCAAGCAGGCTTGGCAGGATGCGTTTGAAGCCACGATTGCCGATCCCCAGGACAAGAGCCTGCCGGGATTATGGTACGGATATTACAAGCAGTTTGTCAGGATGCCCAGGGCGCCGCGGGCTTTGTATATGGCGGCGGAAACCCGGTTTCAACAGGGTTTTTATGAAAAGGCCGCTAAGTCTTTCCAGGAATTTCTCAAGCAGTACCCCAACGAGCATTTTTCCCCTTCCGCCGCCTACCGTCTGGGTGAGTGCGCTTATAATCAAAAGAATTATAAAGGCGCGCTTAAATTTTGGCAAAACTTCCTGGAAAAGTATCCCGGTTCTTTTTTAAAGGCCGAGGCTTATTACGGCCAGGCATTGTGTCACATCGCGCGCCGGAAATGGCGCAATGCCGCTTCTACCATTGAGCGGCTTACCCGGCGTTTTCCTTATTACCGGCAGGAAAAAAAAGTGAAAATGCCTCTGGGCCTGGTTTATTACCATAACCAGCAGTACGCCCAGGCTTTGCAGTATTTCCAGAACGTGGAGGGCGATGCGGCGCTTTATTATGAAGGCCGCTGTCTTGAAAATCTGGGCCGCTACCTTCCGGCCGCAGCGAAGTTTAAGCAAATTGTACAGCAGCATCCTGATTCCGTCTTCGTGCTGGACGCGGCTTACAGCAAGGCGGATACATATTACAAGGGCAGGAATTATTCCGTGGCGGTCAAGGAATTCCAGTCCTTTTTGGCGGCCTATCCGACTTCAAAATATCGCGCCCATGCTCTGTATAAATTGGGCGTTTGTTATATGCGACAGGAGGATTTTACCTCGGCGCTGAAGAATTTTAAAATCCAGTTGGCGGAAACCGAACGCTCCCGTCTGGCGAGTTACGCGATGTATTTAAAAGGAGAGTGCCTGCGCCAGCTGGAACGAACGGAAGAGGCGATCACGGCGTATAATCAAACTGTGAACCAATATCCCAATACCTACGTCGCCGGCAGCGCGAAATTCAAAGCGGGTTGGTCCATGCTGCGTCACGGCCGTGTCCCGGAAGCTATAAAAACTTTTAGGCAGTTTCTGACTACTTATCCCATTCACGAGAACGTGCAGCTGGCTACTTATCTGCTGGCGAACAGCTACTTCAAACAGGAGATGTACGGACAGGCGATCCCCATCTATCAAAGCATTTTAATGAAGTATAAATATTCTGATATTTCCGACGCCGCCCTGGCGTCTTTACAAATGGCTTTTTATATTCCCCAGCAGTATGAACAGCTTATTTCCACCACCCATTATATTCTCAAGGTGCTGGCCGCGAATTTTCCGCCTTCCAAGAGCAAGTGGCGCTCGCTTTCCTATTTTTATCTGGGTGAGGCTTACTATCACATGAGAATGTTTTCCCAAGCCGCCGGGCAGTTTAAAAAAGTCGTGGAGAATTTTTCGGATTCGCCGGTTTTGAACTGGTCTAAATTAGGCTTGGCTTACAGTTATTTCGAATTAGACAAGTACCGTCTGACCCGTAAAATCGCCAAGGATCTGGTGGAAAGCGGGGAGGTTCCGGCTAAACTGAAAACTTACGGTTCCCTGATGCTGGCGCACGGATTTTTCAACAGTAAAAAATACGAAGACGCGATCGTGAATTACGAGCGTTTTACCAAGGAAAATCCCAAAATGCCTGAAGCCGGAGACGCTCTTTTTTATGCCGGTCAAGCCTATTACCAGCTGGAGTATTACGCCAATGCCATTGATGCCTGGAAAAAAGTGATTACTTATTACAAAAAAAGCGATAAGGCCCCGGAAGCGGCTTACCGGATGGGAGATACTTTTTTTAAGGCCCAGAAATACGACGATGCGATTGCCGCCTATCGCCTGCTCAATCAGTGGCCGGACGACCAGAATACTCATCGCAAAGAGATGCAGATTCATATCGCCCAGGCTTATTATAACGCCAAACAGGATGACAAGGCGATTGCGGCGTATAAAAAATTTATTAACGATTATCCCGAGGATCCCAAGGTCAAGGACGCCATGGAGGGAATCCAACTTAGTTTTTATCGCAAGGGAGCCTCAGCCGATGCGGTTCCCCAGTTGATGGAATTTGTCAGGAAATTCCCCCGCAGCCGCCTGGCCATCGACGCCCTCTACCGGGTAGGGGAGATATATTACCAGGAAAAAAACATGGAACAGACGATAGCAGCCTTCCGGCAGCTCATAGCCGATTATCCGGAGAGTTCACTCCTGCCCAACGCTCAGTATTATATGGCAGTGGCCTATGAAGGACTGGGGCAGCGCGATAAGGCCATTCGGAATTACCGGGCTTTTATTCGTAATTTCAGCACTCATGAATTAGCGCCGGATATTCGTTTCCGCCTGAGCGGCGCTTATTTTGCCAAAGAAGATTATGAGGAGGCCATAGAGGTCTACCAGTCTATTGTAGACTTGGATTCCAAGACGGATTACGCTCCCAACGCATTTTATAATATTGCCTTGTGCTATAAAAGGCTTAAAAAATGGCGGCAGGCAATAGATACTTATACCGAGTTCTATAAGCGGTATCCCAAAGATCCCAAGGCTAAAGAATCCCTTATGCAGATTGCCAATACCTACCAGGAAGAAAAACGTTTTCAGTCTGCGATAAAAATATACCAGGAAATGATCGGGAAAAAAGAATTCGCTGAACAAAAAGCCGAAATGCTTTATTCCATTGCTGATGCCTATATTCAATTGGAGAATAAAACCGAGGCGGCCAAGAACTTTGAGAAGATGCGTCTGCTGCGGCCCAAGAACGGGGTTTACCGCTTGACGGCCTTGGCGAAATTGGGCGCGTTGTACGAAGAGACCCAGCAGTGGGGTCCGGCTTACGTGGTTTATCAGGATTTAGCCGCTTCCGGAGGCAAGCCCGAGTGGACCCAGGCCGCGAAGAGCCG
>DAOVYW010000177.1 GCA_030635415.1 Candidatus Firestoneibacteriota bacterium | reverse complement strand
GTTTATGCCCGCCCGGGCCGTGGCTGTTGGCGAACCTTTATCCAGGCTGAAGACGCGCCGGCTGAATTGTGCGAATTTGGCAGAAGACTTACGGCTGGCATATTTCATCCAGGCCGGCGAAATGATCGAGAGACCGGCGCCGTGCGGTATATCATATATCGCGCTTAAAGCATGTTCCAGCATATGCATGGGAAATTCCGCCCCTCCGATTCCCGCGGTGGTCAAACCATTAAGCCCTAGCGTGGCACACCACATCAATTCCGCCCGGGCGGAATAATCCCGGGGACGCCGGAATATCCGTCCGGCAGCTTCCATTATGGTGATAATCAATCCCTCTACCAGTCTGTCCTGCAAGGGAGACCGTCTCTCTCCTCCATTAAAATATCCTTCCAGGAGATGGATGATCGCATCCACCGCGCCGTACATGGAGTAGTTGCGAGGCACAGTGAGAGTATTGACCGGATCCAGGATAGAGACTTTAGGGTAAAGCGCAGATCCCATCAAGTTGTATTTCTGTTCGGTTTTTTCATTGGTAATTACGCCGCCGCCGTTCATCTCCGAGGCTGAGGCGGCTAAAGTAAGTACCGTGGTTATAGGGATGGCTTTGGTTACTGCCGCTTTTCTGCAAAAAAAGTCCCAAACATCACCGGAATAACATGCGCCCGCAGCTATGGCCTTGGCCGTATCGATCACGCTTCCGCCGCCGAGGGCCACAATCACATCAGGTTTTTCCCGGCGCCAGAGCTCCAGCACCGCGTAAACAAAACCCAGTGTTGGATTGGATTTAATCCCTCCACACTCCACCCATTCCAGGCCGGCGGTTTCCAGACTTTCCCTGACCTGCTTTAAAACCCCATGCTTACGCGCACTGTTTTGACCAAAAAGCAGGAGCGCTCTTTTGCCGTAAGCCGCAGTCTCCGGGCCAATGCATGGGGTTTGCCCCTGACCGAATATTATCTTGGTCGGATTATGGAAGACAAAATTCTGCATGATAACACCTTCTCCTTAAATAGGGGATTTTAGGCCTTTTGGATCAACCAAATCGCACTTTTCAAATCGCTTTCCATGAGGCGGCATAATTCTTCCTGGTTTTTTAGATAACTCTCCAAGCAGGCAGTCATTTCCGGATGCGCCTGCCTTATAGACAAGGCACGTTTATTCAGACGCTCCATATACAACCGGTTCATGTCCTTCATATCATTATCCGATATAATCGTTTCCTTCAATATATGGTCACCGTATTGGCTTAAACAGCGCAGTGTGTCTTCGTAATTATGGCAATAATCATATCCTGGAGTCTCAATCTTTCTCTCACTGACTAGAAAACCGTCATCAATAATTAAAAATCCGCCGGAACGCACAGTCTGCCGGAGCTTTTTCATACATTGGCCAAGGTCTCCCCATACTCCTCCTACTGAGGCAAATACCAACCCATCAAACCCGCTTAATTGCGGCACTCGTTCACGAATATCGGCATACTCAAATCGGCACAATTTTTCCACCCCTGCTGCCTGCGCCAACTCTTGTGCCGCTTGGATGAAAGGAGAAAAAAAATCAATCCCTGTCATTTGAAAACCCAGCTCTTTGGCCAGCACAATGGACACCGCCCCCTTGCCGCAACCCAGGTCAAGAATCCTGGCCTTATCCGGCAGGTCCAGAGGCTTTATTAAATCCACTATTAAAGGCGGAGAACTTCCCAGTTCGTAAAAATCAGCCAGAAGTTCAGACATAAAGGGCAGTAATTCCGGTTCAGTTTCCATGGCTTGGGCAATATCCCGCTTCTGCTGTTCAAGCATTATGACAAATTATCCTCCGGGAAAAAGACTTTGGCGCGCCGGATGCGTATTAAAATAGAGCGTGGGTCTAATTATGCGGCAGGTGGTAAACAATTTCAAAACCAATAGTGGGTATCATTGCGATACCATCTGAAAACTCCTCCTTGAACCAGGGATTGATAAAGGCCGGGACATATAAAACACCCAGGTTAGCGGAAATATCAAAAACCGGCGTTATAGATCTTGATATTCCAAAATCCAGGTGAAGATCGGTGATACCTTGGCCCTCCCCGCGGCCCCTAAAAAACATCCAGTAACCAATACCACCCTGCAAAAAAGGCGACCATGATTTTATTATAGTATACCTATAGTTTGATTCCACTCTAAGAATTATGCCCGGAAACCCGCCTAAGGCCAGATTCAAAGATGATGTGTCATTCAATTTCAAGTTACCCAAAGCGGAAAAACACGGCCCTCCCGAAAATCCCACTTTCACCCCGATTCCCGCATCCCCGGCCTGCGCGGTGTTAATGGCCAATAATAATAAAAAAACCATAATAAATTTTCTAATAAACATTTTATCCCTAAGCCGCCAGCCGGGAAAAGTCGGCCAGTATCCAGATTTGACGCGCGAGATTGGTCAATAGATTCAGGCGGTTGCGGCGGATGTCCTCATTTTTATCCATAACCATAACATCATCGAAAAAGCGGTCAATCAACGGCTTCATTTCAGCTAAGCGTTCAAAGCATGCTCTGAAATTCCCGGCCCGCGATAAATCCGCGATCTCTTTTCCCGCTTTTTGACAGGCGGTGTGCAATTGCTTTTCCGTTTCATGGCTGAAAATCCGGGTATTAACTTCTTTCTCTTCCTGGTCCGGTGGTATATTTCTGGGCATATCCTTGGGCAGAATATTAACCACCCGGGAAAAAGTAATGATTTTTTCCGTAAATCCGGGTTCATTTCTTAAAGCGTGCAGGGTTTCCGCCTTTTGCACCAGGATGGTTATGTCATCCCACCAGACGCCCAGCAGGGCCTGGATAAGATCAGGCTTAATCCCTCTCCGTCCCAGTTCACTCTCCATACGTCCCTGGATATAGGTTTTTATTCCGGTTTTAATCTCTTCCGCTTTTTCGCTAAAACTCCCAAAACCGCGCACACTCAAATCCAGTACCTCATTCAGGGAGTACTTGTATCCAACCTCCAGGGTTATGGCAATAATCCCCTGGGCGGCCCGGCGAAGCGCATAAGGGTCTTTGGTGCCGGTCGGGATAAAACCCGCGCCCCAGCAACCGGCCATATGGTCTAATTTGTCCACCAGGGCCAGGATTCGGCCGGCCGGCGTGGCGGGGAGTTTATCATCCGACCACCGCGGCAAATATTGCTCGCGAATGGCCAGGGCCGCTGCTTCCGGAACACCCTGGGCCAGGGCATAGCAGGTTCCCATAATGCCCTGGAGTGAGCTGAACTCCTTTTCCTGTACCATCAGGGATATAAGGTCCGCCTTGGAAAGGTGGGCGGCCTGTTGTACGTTCTCTTCCTGCCCTGGTTCCAGCTTTTTGGCCAGACGTGCGCATAGATTTTCCAGACGTTGGGTTTTATCCCGCAGGCTTCCCAGCCCTTTTATCCAGAGCACCCGTTCCAGGTCCGGAACTTTTTGTTCCAAAGAATTTTTGACATCCTGGTTATAGAAAAATTCAGCGTCTTTCAGGCGGGCTTCCAGTACCCGTTCAAATCCTGGGCGCATAGTATCCGCGGCTGCCAATGGATTGTCATGCACTGCCAGAAAAAACGGCAAGAGCCGGCCGGATTCATCTTCAACCGCGAAATAGCGCTGGTGTTCCCGCAGCGTAGTAATAATTATTTCACGGGGCAAATCAAGGAAGTTCTTGGAAATGTTCCCTGAGAGTACGCCCGGAAACTCGGCCATCATTGTCACTGTTTCCAATAAACCGCTATCCTTTACCGGACATCCGCCCAATCTCCGGGCTTCTGCCTCTAAGGCTTCTTTTATTTTATTGAAACGTTTATCAGTAGTATTAATCACCCTGCCTTGCCTGAGTATGTTTTCATGCTCCGATGCGCTTGGCACCTCGGCCTGTTGCGGACGGTGGAGGGGGTGCAACCGGGTAATGCGGCCGGCTTCTATATCCGCGCAATGGAAGGGGATAACCTCTGTGCCGAACAGGGCTGTGATCCAGCGTATTGGCCGCGCGAACCTGGCGCCTGACGCTTCCCAGCGCATGGTCTTGGGAAAATCAAATTTCCCCCGGATTAATTCGGAAAATATTTCCGGTAATAAAACCCGGGTCGGTTGGCCTTTTACTTCCAGCCGGACAAAAAGCCGTTCATCCTGTATACCTATCTCCTCAGGCTTGACTCCTGCCTTGCGCAGAAACCCCTGGCCGGCCGGAGAGAGTGTGCCATCCGGAAGATAGGCAATGCTTTTCTTTGGCCCGGCTAGCTCCCGGGTGATCGAGGTCTGGTCTTCAGCCAGCCCTCTTATGTAAAAAATTATTCTCCGGGGGGTCGCTTGAACCTTAACTTCGTCAAAATCCAGATTTTTCGCGCGGAACACCTGTTCCGTATTGAAAGCTAAACGCGTTTGCTCATTCGCAAGCATGTAATCCGCTGGCAGTTCCTCGCAGCCGATTTCCAGGAGCGCGTCTTTTTTAAACTGATCTTTCTGTTTAACACCATTCATGTCATATAACCCTCAAAATTCATGGATTTTACTTAAACTTAGTATGGATGAGCGTGCGGAAGGTCTTTTTCCAAAACATTGCGCGGGGACTGCGAAAAACAGTATGTTCTCATGCTTATTCTCGGCTGTGCAGGTTGTGAAACGATCTCCGCTTCAATGTTTTGTAAAAAGACCTTCCGCACGCTAAAAACTAAACCATTAAGGGAAATCCCATCTCTTCCCGGTGCTTAATATAGCCTTGCGCACAGAGCCGGGCCAGGTTGCGCAGGCGCGTAATATATCCCACGCGCTCGGTAATTGAGATAGAACCCCGGGCCTCCAGTAAATTAAAAAGGTGTGAACTCTTGACCAGTTGGTCATAAGCCGGCATAACCAAATTCAACTCGATTAAACGCCTGGTCTCTTGCTCACAAACCCGGAAAGCTTCCAAGAGCGCCTCGGGATTCGAGGCCTCAAAATTAAACCGCGACCACTGTACCTCGTTGGCATGAAAAAGCTCGCCATAGCTAATGCCGTTTCCCCACTCGATCTTGAAAATCGACTCCACTTTTTGCAAAAACATGACAATTCGTTCCAGTCCGTAGGTGATTTCCACGCTGACCGGGTTTAAATCTATCGAACCCATTTGCTGAAAATAGGTGAACTGGGTAATCTCCAGTCCATCCAGCCACACATGCCATCCAAGCCCGCCGGC
>DAOVYW010000160.1 GCA_030635415.1 Candidatus Firestoneibacteriota bacterium | reverse complement strand
TTTAAAAGCTTTTTTATATGCGGCGGCAATTGATGGTGGTTATATAACTCCGCGAACTTTAGTTTATGATATAGAAAAAAATTATGATGGTTATAAACCGGCTAATTATGACCGGCATTTTTGGGGGCCTTTGCCTGCGGAGGATGCACTGGTTTATTCTTTGAATGCTCCGGCGGTAAATCTGGAATATGCGTTAGCCTCCAAGGGATTAACCAGTTTTATTAAAAAAACGCGTCTAATTGGATCAAGACTAGAAAAGGCCAACCCGGGGCTGTCAATTGTTTTAGGCGCGCTGCCTTTTACGCTGGAAGAATTGGTGCGATTATATTCAATATTTCCAAACCAAGGGCGTCTGCGCCGACTCTGTTTTTTTGAAGCGGAAACCAACTACCACAATCGCGGCAAAAAAATAATTTCGCCCGAAGCAAGTTATATTATTTCAGAGATGTTGTCCAAACTTTTACGGCCGGATCTGCCGCAGTCATGGGAATTTACCTGGAATCGCGGAAAAATAGCTTATAAAACCGGGACCTCTTTTGGTCTGCGGGATGCCTGGGCTATTGGTTTTACGCCTGATTACACTGTGGGGGTCTGGTTTGGAAATGTAGATGCCAAAGGATCAAGTGCCTTAGTGGGAGCCAAAGTAGCCGCGCCCTTAATGGCGGAAATATTCAATGAATTAACCCGCTATAATGATAATTGGTTCGAAAAACCTCGCGGCGTGTCAACCCGCACGGTCTGTGCATTAAGCGGCGAACCTAAAGGCCCATATTGTCCGGCCGGAAGGACAGATTTATTTATTCCCGGGAAGAGTCAAAATAAAAAATGTCAGATCCACCAACGAGTTTATAAAGAGAGAAAAACCGGATATCAAGTATGTCAATATTGTATGGCGGGAAAACGGGAAGAGTATACGACTGAAATAGTAGAAGTCTGGCCGCCGGAGATAGCCAGCTTTCTGCGCCAGCAAGGTAAAACCGCAACTACCATTCCGCAGCATAATCCCCACTGCCCGGCTATTGCCCGGAGTAAAGGACTCAAAATAAAAAGTCCCCTCCCCGGGGGTAGCTATGTTTTGACCAAGGCTCTGTCCTTGGCAGAACAAAGAATACCTTTGCAAGTGCATAGCCAGAGAAAAGAACCCATAGTATATTGGTATCGGGATGATATTTTCATTGGGCAAGGTTCACCGGATAAAATATGTTTTCTGGATCCCCTACCAGGACTACATCAGATAACCGTAGTGAATTCTTTGGGTCAATTCGATAGTGTGAAGATCAGGATTCAAAGATAGATGCTGTTTGGGACTGGAAAAGCCGCTGGCGCGTTGCCGAGGTATTGCCAAAGCCGGGTGAAGCCGGCGACATTCCTCTTGCTGCTAAGTATAATAATTTGCCCCCTTGATTTACAAGCGGATATAAGAGTTGCCTTATTTCAGAAAGAATTACCGAAAAGTGTCATAGTGACATCAAACACCGGATTACAATTAAAAGATCCGGTTAATAACAAAATTGTATTTACTCAAACCGGAATGGTCAGATTAAAATTGCAAAAAAAAGGCCAGCGTGTATTTTGGTCATATAATGGAAAAAATACCGGCAAATTAGTGAAAATCGATGTTTCTTCCCTGGAAGAAAATAAATCATTATATCTAACCACTAAAAAAATATCCGGCCGGGAGTATAGTGGTAAGCTGGAAGTTTTAGCAACCCCGGAATTTTTATTAGTAATAAATATAGTTAAGGAAGAGGAATATTTATGCTCGGTGGTAGCGAATGAAATGCCGGTGAATTGGCCGGCCGCTGCCTTGGCAGCCCAGGCAGTGGTAGCCCGAACCTATATGCTGAAAAATCTTGCTCGGCACCAGGTAAGGAAATATGATTTTTGCGATTTGGCGCATTGTCAGGTATATCAAGGAAAAGAAAAAATATCGAAAGCGGTTATTAAAGCCGTCAAAGAAACCCGGTCATTAATTTTGAGGTATCAGGAAAAAATATGTGATGTGTATTTTCATTCAACCTGTGGCGGTCGAACGGCAGCCGTGCAGTCAGTATGGCCGCAGAGTACACCCCTGCCTTATTTGCAAGGGCAAAAAGAGAATGAAACCGGCAGAGCATTCTGTGAGCCATCGCCTCATTTCCGGTGGTCAATATCTATGGCGCTATCGGAAATAGAGTGCTTGCTAAAAGGCATTAAAAATAATAAATTACATAGTCTGCAAAAGCTGACAATAAAGAAAGTTGATGCTGCGCAGCGGGTTCAAGAACTCAAGGCAACATATGCTAACGGTGATTTATTATTATCCGGCGAGATATTTTACCTGAATTGGGGAAGGAAATATGGATGGCATCAATTAAAAAGCACTAAATTTCAGATTGAAACCCGAAAAAAAAAATATCTATTTGTAGGTCAGGGTTTGGGGCATGGAGTCGGTATGTGTCAGTGGGGAGCATATGGCAGAGCACAAAATGGTTGGGGGTTTAGGCGGATATTAAACCACTATTTTCCCGGGACCCAAATTAAACCTGCCACCGAACCGGTGCATTGTTTTCCACCTGCAATCGGACATCCTGCTTCCGGGCGTTAGGAACGCTACCCTGGGAGTCTGTCAGACTTTAGTCCTTCTCCCCCTTTTGTAGAGACTTTGTCACAATTCGAAAAACGTGATTGCCGCACTCCCTTTGGTCGCTCGCAATGACTGTTTTTAAAGGCTTTTCTGTCAAAATCCTCCTCTGTCTCGTTTTTTCAAAGGGGGAAGAGTGCTTAAAATCCGCTTTTTGCCTAAGTCCGACAGGCTCCTGGGATAGTCTAAAATATCTTGCCGCTTTTCCTATAAGAGTGATATAATTGCTAAAATTAATAAGGTGAGGTGATGGATTTTGGCGACAACCAAAATTAAAACGGGTGTTTCCGGCTTGGACGATATTTTACTCGGTGGTATTCTGGAAGGCGAAAGTTTAATGGTCGAGGGGCTGCCGGGTACGGGGAAAACCACGCTGGGAATGCAGTTCATTCTCCAGGGTATTGCCGAGAGCCAATCAGGTCTTATCATTACTTTTGAGGAATTTCCCGCGCAATATTATCGTGACGCCCTGAATTTCGGATGGGATCTTAAACAACTGGAAAAGGATCAAAAATTAAAAATTATTATCACCTCGCCTAAAGTACTCCGTCAGGAAATGGAATGTCCCGGGGGCATGTTTGACCAGCTAACTCATGAAATGGGCATCCAACGCGTTTTAGTGGACTCGATTAATTTTTTAATCCAGGTTAATGATGATAAGTTCAATCATCGTGATTTAATTAACCGGTTTATTAATGGGTTTAAGCGGCAGGGAATAACGAGTTTTCTTATTAAGGACATAGAGGAATCACAGTTGGCCGCGTGGGGTATGTATTCCGTAGATTGCTATATTCGTTTGCATTTCGACCTGGTCCGCGATTACCAGCGGCGTCGGCTGATTGAGGTCTTAAAAGCCCGCGGACAGCGGCATCTCCACGGCCAACATCCTTTTGAGATTACGGAAGAAGGAGTGGAAGTTTATCCCACCGCTTTACCCTGTCAAATAACCGCCACCAGCAGTGATGCGGCTAAAGCGTGGCGCCGCATTGATACGGGCGTCACGGGCTTGAATGAAATGCTCGGCGGCGGTGTTTTCAACGGTCAGACCGTTTTAATCGCCGGAACGTCAGGAACCGGCAAGACCAATCTGGCGCTTCACTTTCTGGCACAAGGATTAAAATCCGGCGAGACCTGTCTTTATCTTTCCATGGAGGAACAAGGCGGCAATCTGCTGCGGCACGCCCGCGCTCTGGGTTTGGAACTCGATACGGCAGTCCAGGAAGGGCGTTTTACGCTGCTAAACATTCCCAGTGCGGGTTTAAGCGAAGGTGAATTTCTTCATCTCCTGCGGCGGTACCTGAATGAAATCCGGCCGCAGCGTCTGGTGATAGATCCTATCTCCTTTTTAAACAGCGTGGCGTGTTCCTGCGGAATGGTGTATCTTACCTTTCAAACCATGGTCCGCATACTGCAGGAGGCCAGGGTCACCACTCTCTGTACTTCGGAAATTCCCGAGATGGTAAGTGATTTCAAACTGAGCGATGACAAGCTCTACTACCTGGTGGACACTGTAATCCTGCTTCGGCTGGCTGAAATCGAGGGCACCATTCGCAAAGCTATTATGATTATCAAACAGCGGGGATCCGCCCATGACAGAAGTTTAAGGGAATTACTCATTACCGACCATGGTGTCAGAATCGGCGAGCCGTTTTTAAGTTACGAAGGTATCTTAAGCGGTATACCCCACCGGCTTTCCGGAGCGGAACCGACCAAGATACTGATTGTGGATGATGATTCCCAGATGGTGGAACTGATCAAAGCCAGTTTTCGTGATGAGCGCTTTACCCTGCTGTCATGCGGCGATGGTGAGAGTGCGGTTCAGATTACCATGACAGAAGGGCCGGGGCTCATCATCCTGGATTTAATGCTGCCTAAATTGAACGGCTTCGAGGTCTGCCAACGCATTAAAGCTGATTCCGCCACCACAGAAATCCCCGTGATAATGCTTTCTGCCAAAGGCGAAATCGAATCCAAGGTGCGGGGGATGAAAATCGGAGCCGACGATTATATTACCAAACCCTTTTCGCCCCAGGAACTCGTTGCCCGCGTCAAAATGATTCTCAGGAGAGTGTACTCAAAGAGGAAAAATTGATGCTCCGTTTTTGCCGCTATTCGGCGGTTATCCTAACCATAATTTTATTTCCGTTTTCCGGACCAGTCCGATCGGATACCCAGATTGTAAAAGATCGTATAGTCGTCGGCGGGCCTTTGGATGTGGCTCCCTATACCTATTTTGACCATTCCGGAGTTTATACCGGTTTTTCAGTGGATATCATGCGGGCGGCGGGGGAAATTCTTGGAATTGATAACGTGCTTTTTTATCCGGCTACCCAGGATGAAAATCTCAAAGCCTTAATCCAGGGTGAACTGGATTGTCTTCATTTTGTCCGTTATACTTCCCACCTGGCCCGGGATTTTACTTTTCCCGCAATCTATCTGGAAAGCCCATCGGTGATTTTCGTCAGAAGCGAGCGGTATGATATGGCCAACCAGGAAGATTTGGAGGGCAAAAAAATAGCCCTGCTAAAAGAAGATCCGGCCTATGAACGTTTACGGCTCTTGGGAAAACATTATTTCTTTACCGTGGACCATTACGCCGATGCTTTCCGCCTGCTCTGGGAGGGAAAGGTTGATGCCTATATCGGTGAACGCTTAAGCGGGCTTCGATTTCTGGGAAAACGCAGTTGGGACGAAAGATTCAAAATTATAGGCACCGAGGTTGCTATGTCCCGATTCGGAGTACTGGTTCGAAAGGACCAGCCTGAACTGGCTAAAAAGTTAAAATACGCGTTCCGGGATATTGACAATTCCGGTCAACAGGCGCGTATTTTCTACCAGTGGTTTGGAGAGGGCGGGCATCCGCAACCTGTCCTTTCGCGCCGGCTTATTCGGTGGATAATGATATTTGTCGGCGTCTCGCTGCTGGTGGCCACGATTGTGATGGGTTGGAACCTGCTTTTGCAGCGCGAATTGCAACTAAAGGCGATTGCGATTGAAAAGGCCGTGTTGGATAAAAAAATCACGGAAGAAAAAAGCCGTTTTGAGGCCATTGTTCAGTCCATGACTGAAGGATTAATGCTGGTCGATC